>JAFAHI010000422.1 GCA_019237325.1 Verrucomicrobiota bacterium
CATGCTTCCATGGATGGATGTCTATTGGTTTGGCATCCGAAACCAACCTTCCGGCAATGGCCGGAGGGTAATCTTAACAAAACCCTTCGATGGTGCCTATAGGTGGCCTTGATCTTAGGTTTGAGTTCCGAGAAGAACGCGGGATTCAGACCTACGAGCAACGGCCCGGATAGCCGATTATTCGAAGGTTTAACTTCGAAATGATAGCGAAAGTCTCAAAAACTATCGGATCTAGCGATCTCACGATCGAGACCGGTAAACTTGCAAGATTGGCTGACGGATCGGTAACGGTTCGATCTGGCGAAACATTGATCCTAGTGGCTGCCGTTTCCGCGACCTCGGTCAAGGAAGGGCAGGATTTCTTCCCGCTGACTGTTGATTACCGCGAAAAGGCGGCCGCAGTCGGGAAATTCCCGGGCGGGTATTTCAAGCGAGAAGGGCGACCGACTGAAAAGGAAACGCTGACCTCGAGAATGACCGATCGCCCGCTTCGGCCATTGTTCCCGAAAGGATACTTTTACGATACCCAAGTAATCAGCGTGTTGCTGAGCGCGGACGGCGAGAATGATCCTGATATTCTCAGCATCAACGGCGCCTCCGCGGCATTGTGCGTTTCCGATATCCCTTTTGCCGGACCAATTGGAGCCGTGCGGGTGGGTCGAGTAGACGGACAACTGGTGGTCAATCCCACGCATACTCAGCGCCAGCTAAGCGATCTCGATCTGGTTTACGTCGGCAATGAAACCGACGTCGTCATGATCGAAGGCTCCGCCGATGAGCTAGCCGAAGAAGAATTCATTAAGGCTCTCGAATTTGCTCAAGGGTTTGTGAGCGAGATCATCGCCATGCAGAAGGAGTTGACCGCTACTGCAGGCAAACCCAAACGAAATGCCGGCCTTTTGATCGTTCGCGATGATCTCCTGGAGATTGCTTACCAAGTGGCGGGCGGCCGGATTGAAGCGGCACTTTATACCTCAGGCAAAGTCGCTCGCAGCAAAGCCGTTGACGCACTGAGCAGCGAGGTGAAAGAAGCAATTCTTGCTAAATATCCGGATGCGACTCCGTTCGAGATCTCACAAGCCTTCGATTATCTCCAGAAAAAGGCATTCCGAGTCAGCATCCTGGACAAGCAAGTCCGGTGCGATGGTAGAGGATTCTTTGATATCCGGCCGTTGAGCGCCGAGGTAGGTTTGCTGCCTCGCTCCCATGGTTCTGCGCTATTCCAGCGTGGCGAAACCCAAGCCGTCGCCTTAGCCACCCTCGCTTCAGCCGAGGAAGCTCAGATGATCGATGCGTACACCGGGGGCGAGCTCACCAAACGCTTTATTTTGCATTATAATTTTCCGCCCTTCAGCGTCGGAGAAACCGGAAGAGTCGGGAGTACCAGCCGGCGCGAGATTGGGCATGGCGCGTTGGCGGAACGCTCTATTGCTCCGGTGATTCCTGCCGAAGCCGCTTTCCCTTACGCCATCCGCATTAGCAGCGAGGTTATGGAATCGAACGGTTCCACTTCGATGGCCAGCGTGTGTGCGGGGGTCATGGCGTTAATGGATGCCGGGGTGCCGATTCGAAAGCCGGTCGCCGGAATCTCGGTCGGTTTAGTGACCGAATACGAAACGGACAAATTGAAACGCTATGCGACCCTGACCGACATCATCGGATCGGAAGATCATTTTGGCGATATGGACTTCAAGCTCTGCGGTACCAGAGATGGTATTACCGGTTTCCAGCTTGATTTGAAGCTCCCTGGGATTACCCACGCCATCATGGCGGAAGCGGTTCGCCAGGCTCGCGATGCTAGGATGAAGGTGCTTGATGTCATGCACGAAGCGATCAATGCTCCGCGCAAAGAGCTCAGCCAGTACGCGCCTCGGATCGAGACGATCAAGATTCATCCGGACAAAATCGGGCTTCTTATCGGACCCGGTGGTAAGACCATTAAGGGGATTGTGGCCGAGACCGGAGCCGAAATTAACATTGATGATGACGGCTCTGTGCACATTTATTCTTCGAGCCGGGACAGCCTGAATCGGGCGAAGGAAATCATCACCGGCATGACAAAAGAGATCGAGGTCGGCGAGACCTATCACGGCCGCGTTGTCTCTATCAAAGAATTCGGCGCATTTATCGAAGTTCTGCCTGGCAAAGACGGTCTCGTGCATATCTCCGAGTTAGCCGACTTCCGGGTTAAGAACGTGGAAGACGTAGTTAAAGTCGGTGACCTGGTATGGGTAAAATGTATCGGTATTGACGAGAAAGGCCGCGTGAAACTCAGCCGTAAAGCCGCCATGAAAGACCGAAATGCGGAAGCGGAATCGGCTTTAGAAGAGACCGAAAAGAACTAGGAGCTGCGCTCTGGAAACAGGAGCTAGAATCTAGGATCTAGGAGGCGGCTTGCCCGATTGCGGCAGCCGCCTTCGTTGTAATGTGGGACGGCGAGACGGTTTTGTTGGATTGTCGACCTCTCCTTATGCACGCGGTGTCTCCCAACTCGGTCCAATTCTTTCAGACGATACCTTACGCGACGCGTCGGTTTTTTTGTCGCGAAGCGGCTATAAAGAATAGCCCAGGGCTTTAGCCCTGGGTCTGGAGTTTGGACATTCGCAGCTCCGTAGGAGCGAAATCTTTACAGCAAGCGTCACAATAAATGCAGAGAGCTCCGTTAGGAGCGGCATCTTGGATGCAAGAATAGCGGTTTGGCACGTTAAGAATCTCTATGTCGCTCCTAACGGAGCTAATCGCGTCTTTTTGTTTCTTTCTATAAATATTTGGCTCCTACGGAGCCAGGTACTGCGTACCTGGCCACGCCCAGGGCTAAGGACCCTGGGCTGTTTTGTATAGCCGCTTTCGACTTCGCCCCATCTCCCCCTTTAGCTACGCCGGACAAGTCGCGGCAAAGTCCGACGGCCTGCTATAAGAGACGGTATGTTATTGTCTACCCAAGCTCGAAGCACGCCGGGTGCTACGAAATCGATACCACACCAGCTTAAACAATCCAGGACGACGACGAGGACGATTACGATTTTGGCTGTGCCTACCACCAAGGATTCCACGGTCCCCAGTAAGGGCCCCAATACGCCTGGTCATACAGAGTGGCATCCTCATTGATTTGGGCGGCTTGCAGCTGATTCTCAGCGATCGATTGTTTGAGACCTAGCGCCTTGTACCTTTGGTACTCCGCTTCGCCTCCGATGAAGACCAGATGCTGCTTCTTATCCGCGTAGGCGTACAGAACCTTGCCGTGCCGTTCCCTACGCTCCACGGTATACGGAGCCATGCGGGCAAACATCGCCTCCTGCTTCGGGGTTGACGGTGTCCGCGTCTTGAATCCAGCGGCGGATAGCAGCGATTCTTGACTTGAGGCATCCCAGCTGGCACAGCCGTTAAACAGAGCGAGCAAGAGAAAGATAAAAACAGGAGCAGTGATCAATTTGGTCTTGTTCATAAAACTCGAATTGGGGGAACAATGGCTTACTCAGCACATTGAGCAGCGAGTCGGATTGTAGCACATGATGGAAAAATGTAGCAATGATCGACTGGAGTTTTCTTTATCTTTGCAGTGAGTGGGTGGTCCGCTTAACCATGCTGCTTTATGTTCCGCAGCGACGCAGCGCCTCCGCGGCTCGCACCTGGTTGCTGTTCATTTTCTTGCTTCCCTGGCCCGGCCTGGCCATCTACGCATTGGTCGGAAGAATCCGGGTTCCGGCTTTCCGGCGGAAGCTGCAGGAACAAGCCTCCGAGCAAATCAAAAAGGCTCAGGCGCAGATTGGTGCTCAGATCGTTGCCCAACCCGACCTTCCAGCCCAACTACAAATCGTTCCCGAGCAAGCCAAGCGCTTGGGGATGTTCGAACCATTTGACGGGAATGTGTTCGAGTTTTTGCGCGATTACGAAGGGAGCATCGATCGTTTGATCGAGGACATCAATACAGCCAAGCGACACGTCCATCTCTTGACCTACATCTACCGAACCGACCGGACCGGAAGAAAAGTTACCGACGCACTCAAAGGGGCCGCTAAACGCGGGGTGGTTTGTCGACTCTTGTTAGATGCGGTCGGATCGCGCGTCGCCCTTAAACACTTCGGGCTTGAACTTCAGGAAGCCGGAGTTGAAGTAAGATCGATGTTGCCAGTCGGTCTATTTCGCCGAAAGGGCGAACGTTTCGATTTGCGAAACCATCGCAAAATCAGTGTGATCGACGGGACCATCGGTTACCTTGGGTCACAGAACATTGCGGATCCGACCTTTGTAAAGAATTTCCCGAACGAAGAACTGGTCGTGCGGTTCACTGGCCCGGTCGTCTCGCAACTCCAAGCTACCTTTCTAGGTGATCACTATTTGGAGACCGAGGAAGTATTGGACCGGGCAGAACTATTCCCCGAGCTCAAGCCTGCCGGAGATTCTGCGGCGCAATTGCTACCCAGCGGACCTGGTTATGGTCAGGAGAATGGCCGAGAACTGATTATTTCAATGCTGTATGAGGCACGCCGGCGGGTAGTGATCACAACTCCTTACTTCATTCCGGACGAACCATTTCTCAACGCCATCTGCGCTGCCGGCCAGCGGGAAAATGTGCAGGTACATCTGGTTGTTTCTAAGCATGCGAATCAATTGATCTCCCAGTTGGCTCAGCGTTCCTATTACGACGATTTGCTGGAGGCCGGAATTCAGATTCATCTCTATCGGCCGCATTTTCTGCACGCGAAGTTATTGACGATCGATGATCACGTTGCCCTGACCGGATCAACGAATATGGACATTCGTTCGTTCGCTCTGAACGCGGAAATCAATCTCCTGATTTACGACCGTCAGGTGGTCGAGCAGCTCAGGGTGATACAAGAAGATTACTTTAGAAACAGCGATCTACTTACCCGCGAGCAGTGGAGTAAACGTTCGGTGCTAGGAAAAATGGCGCACAACACCGCTCGCTTGATGGACTCATTTCTTTAGTTGCCGCGTAGCCCGCGAAACGAGCGTGGTGCCGATTGTGTGCAAAGGGGTGGCACAAAAGTGAGCAGTGAGCAGTAAGCAGTAAGCAGTAAGCAGTGTGTCGGTAGTCAGTTCGGAGGCCGCGTTGGAACCGCACGGGATTGTTTACGGATGACTGGTTCACTGCTTACTGCTCACTGCTCACTGCTCACTGCTCGCTGCTCACTGGTTACTTTGTGCCAAGTCTCAGCTCTCACTTCACCTCGGCGACGACCTGTGGCTAATTGTGATCCATGGGGGAAAAGAGCCCACCTGAGAGCGAGCCCATGATCCGCGCGATTGCCATGCCGGCCGACGCCAATCCTTCCGGCGACATATTCGGCGGCTGGTTGATGTCGCAAATGGATTTGGCCGGAGCCAATGCGGCCAGCCGCCGTTCGTGTGGTCGCTGTGTAACCGTGGCCGTCGACGGCATGGTATTCCACGAACCCGTATTTATCGGCGATGAAGTCAGCCTTTACTGCACAGTGATCCGGGTGGGCAGAACATCGATGACGATCCGAGTCGAGGCGTGGCGCCGCAGCCGGACCAGCGACATTCGCAACAAAGTCACCGAAGCCCTCTTTACCTACGTTGCCGTTGACGAGAACCGAAAACCGAGGCCGGTGGACTCGAGCGTGAGAGATGAGAAGTGATTCGGGCGCCGGCAACGATGGCTGCGGAGGTAAGCAGTAAGCGGTAAGCAGTAAGCGGTAAGCAGTAAGACTGCAATCAGTGACGATGTCTCGGCAGACCTCTGACCTGCTTACCGCTTACCGCTTACTGCTTACTGCTTACTGCTTACTGCTTACTGCTTACTTTTGCCGCACCTGACGAGGCGCAGACTCCCCCCATCACTTCTCGAGCTGCGCCGCGCGATGACTTAGGTACGCGTTCCTGACGGCGATATACGGATCAACCGCTGCTTCTTTCATTTGCTCATAGGTGCGGACACTCCGGGGAGCTCGAGCGACGACTCTAGAGGCCGAAATCGCATATCCTACTGCGGTGCTGATGAACCTTTGGTTACTAAAGATCAAATACCAGTTCAGGGGATTGATCGCGAAATCGCCGGCGTAGCCAGTTAGATCGCGGACCGTGGTTGGGCCGAGCAGTGGGATAACCAAGTATGGGCCGTTCGAAACACCCCAGTGACCGAGCGTTAATCCAAAGTCTTCAGGTGGAACATCGGCTAGCGAAGAAACATGATCGGAGATGCGAAACAGACCGCCAACACCGACCGTGCTATTCACAAGGAACTTACCTGCTTCTTGTCCCGAACGAACAATCCGGCCTTGCAGCACGTCGTTCCCGAATCGGATAGGAAAGTCGACGTTATCGAAAAAGTTCGAAAGACAGGTGCGCACCGTGTGCGGCACAATGTGCTCGTATCCGTGGGCTATGGGCTTGATCGCGTGGATCGTCAACGAGTCGTTTAACCGGAATGTGGTGTGATTAAGGCGTTCCCAAGGATCGTTGACTTTCTCGACTGGCTCGATGGCGAGCTCATCCCCTGAAGGCGCCGGCGGATTGGTGGTCTTTTGAGACGACTTCGTAGCTTTCTTTGTTCCCGTGGCCGCGGAACTATGGTGAGGCGGATTGGGTTGGTTGGTTTGATCGGCAAAACCAGAAACGCAAGTTAGAACCAGTAGCAGGGTGGGAGTGAGGTAGTTCACGAGTTGGGATTGATTGGTTCGGCAAGTTTAGCTTCAAGAGTTTTAATGACTGCTGCCGCTCCGCCACGCCTTACCAAGTCATCGAACTGGGCTCGATAATTCGCGACGAAGCTCACACCCTCGATCAAGACGTCGTAGATACGCCAGCCCCCAGGAAGATTGATTAAGCGATAGACCACTGCATAGGGTTTATCGCCGTTGGGCGTAGTGACCCGAGTTGGGATCTCGCACCGGTCGGGCGCCAATGTAACGGTCTTACCATAGGTTATGGTGGGTCTTTGCGTCCCTACCACCCGAGCAGCGTAGATCCGAATCACTAACCGGCTAAAAAGGTCGGTAACTTTTTGCTGGTCGCCGGCCGTAAATTGTCTCCAGCCCGGCCCGATTGCTTGCCGGGTCACGAGATCGAACGAGAAATCTTTCTCCAACAATGGCCGCGCCCGTTCGGCCAGCGTTTCGGTACTTTGACCGGAGTAAGCCAAGGCAAGGATTTGGTCGACTTCGCTATGGAGTTGGGCGACCGGGTCTGCCTGCGCCGCGGCGAATGACAGATGACAAATGACAAATGACAGATTTATCACCGCGACCGCAGTCAGCGTCCTGGCCTCATAGATGCGACTTCTGATTCGGCCAATAGAGCCCTTCATCCTTCGGTTGATTACCGCTTGCGGAAATGTTTTTGAATTTGTCATCTGTTATTTATCATTGGTCATTTCTGCTTCGAGTCCATTCGCGGTCCGCTTCGTGTGCCTTCGCAGTTATTTATTCGCGGCTGACGGTGAGGGAGACGGAGCCGGCGACACGTTGCCGAAGGCGAATCGGCTGATAATGGATTCCAAGTCGACGGCAGATTCCGTATCCGTAATTGTGCTGCCCGGCGCCAGATTCTGCGCCGACGAACCCGGGGAGAGCGCCACGAATTTGTCGCCGATTAAGCCGCTGGTTCTGATCGACGCGATAGTATCATCCGGAAGCTGGACCTCTTTGTTCACTTCCAAGCGGACCATCGCGGCGTACTGGGGATCGAGGTTGATGTTATCGACCCGACCAACGGGAACCCCAGCCAAAAACACCTGGCTTCCCGGTTTCAGGCCGCCGGCATTCGAGAACCTGGCATTGACGGCATAGGTGGAGCCGGCCAAGGGAATCCGGGCGCCTGCTTGAATCGCGAACCAGGCAACCGCCACCAGCCCTAGAAGCACGAAAACACCGGCGGAAAGCTCAACTGAAGACTGTTTCATAGCCGGACACGAATAGTAACCGCGAATGGACGCGAAGAAGACAGAGACGAACCGCAGATGAACGTCAGATTGACGCAGATGGAATCAGCTTCGATGAGGTTCACAGCTACTTGGTCGGCTGTCGATTTCTGGATGACCATTGTTTATAAGGAAGTAAGTTGCGAGGCGATTCTTCGAAAGCCTGATTGCCCAAAACTGCGCAAAAAGAAGTGAACTAAGCGATCCCATCTCATCTGCGGGTATGTGCGTTCATCTGCGGTTCGTTTGTGTTTTATTCCCGTCCAGTCGCGGTTCCTTTCGTGTCCATTCGCGGTTGCCATTTACAAAGCTTCGCACCACGGAATCATCTGAGGCCACAAACTCGGCAGGCGTTCCTTCAAACTGGATCCGGCCTTTCTCTAACAAGGCGAGACGGTTGCCCGCAGCCAGCGCCGGCGCAACGTCATGGGTAACCACCAATGCGGTAAAGTCGAATTGTTCCCGGTACTCTTTGATCATCGAAAAAACCGCGTTGCTGGCCAACGGATCCAAGCCGGCGGTCGGTTCATCGAAGAGCACCATCGCAGGACGAGTAACTAAAACTCGAGCCAGGGCTAGACGCTTTTGCATGCCGCCGGAGAGTTGAGCTGGGAAATAATCCGCGAACTTCTCCAGACCGAGATTTTTGAGAGCCGACATTACGGCTTCTTTAATTCCGCTGACCGGCAGCCGAGTCGTTTGTTCCAAGGGGAGGGCAACATTTTCGAAGGCGGTCAATGAATCGAAAAGCGCGTTAGCTTGGAACAGATAACCACACTGTTTCCGGAAATCTTTCCCGGTTTGCCCTTCAAATCGGATTTCGCCGGCATCCGGCTTTAATAATCCAGCCAAGCATTTGAGCAAAACTGATTTGCCGGCTCCGCTGCGTCCAAGCAAACAGACGATACTGCCGCGGGGCACCACCAGGTCTACCCCGCAAAGCACGGCGTGTTGCTCGAACTGTTTTTGCAATCCTATTACCGAAAGCAGAGGTGCGATCATACCAGAAACGAAGTGATCACGTAGTCCGCAGCCAAGGTGGCAATGCTGGAAAACACCACGGCTCGAGTGGTGGAAATGCTGACGGCTCGGGAACCAGATACACCGGTTCTGCGATGGGCGGTGAACCCGCTATGACAACAGATCGCGATAGTGAGGATGCCAAACACCAATGCTTTAAGAAGACATTCACGTACGTCCACAAACCTGACGGCACTATGCACGTTCGACCAATAAACACCGCTATCGAGTCCCAACAAGCAGCACCCGGAGAGATAACCGCCAAAAGTGCCGACCAAAACAAAGGCGGTGGTCAGAATGGGGAAAACCAGGAGAGCAGCCAGGAGCCGCGGAGTAATCAAATAGCCCAGCGGATCGATTGCCATGGTGGTAAGCGCATCGATCTGTTCGCTGTAGCGATAAATCCCGATCTCGGCGGCAATCGCAGAACCAGCCTGGCCCACGATCATGAGGGTGGCAAGCACTGGCGCCAGTTCCCGGGTCAGGGTGAGGGAAACGAAGGTTCCGAGCAAGCCGGCCGACCCAAACCGAGCCAGCACATAGTATCCCTGGAGGCCCAATACGAGTCCTGAAAACAGCGAAACCACGGTGATCACAAGCAGACAACGTACGCCTTGCTGATGTATGGCCCGCGTGACCCCTTTCCGGAGTTGCCGGGCATGGCCGACCGCGGCGAAAGCGCGTACCACGAAACCGGCAAAATCACCGAGACCGACAACGACGGCAAGGCTTCTACGGCCAACCGTCCGCAGCAAATGTGTTAACACGGCGTTTCATTCGCTTCTGGAAGCGCCGATCGCAAGTGCATGTCGGCGAATGGGCGAAAGGGCGACACGGGCGATACGGCGATACGGCGATACGGCGTCCCGTAGGGACGTGATGATCGTAGCCTCGTAATTTATTGCCAGGGATCGGCGCAAGAACGGACCCGTCCCGTTAGGGACGGTATGATTGGATCGGTCTATGGCGTTGTTAGATGCGTCTGATTAATTCGCGGTAAACGATCACACCGTCCCCCTAACGGGACGGATTCGTTTTTGAATTGATCACTGGCAATGAATTGCCAGGCTTCCATCACTACGTCTCTACGGGACAGGAGCTCGTCCCTACCGACTGCTGCAGCGCTATCGTCTTTACGAAGAGAGCTGCTCCACCCAAACCTGTGCCCAATGTTCAAGATTTTTAGGACGAAAATCGCTATCCTGGGAGTGGCGCTCACATTGGCAGGCTGCGCCCATGTTGTTCCAACCACGACGGTGACGCCTCCCAAACAGCCATTTCAAGCAACGGTGACGCCTCCGACACAGCCAATTCAATCGACTGTGGCGGCAACGCGGGCGCAGGCCGTGCAGATGCAGATTTTTTTGGATACCAATCATTTCCGGCCGGGCATGGTCGACGGTCGGTTAGGCGAAGTTTTTCGATAAGGCGTTAGCGCTTTATAACGCGAATCATGGCAATCCAGCCGACACGCAACCGGACGTCGCGGGAAATGCGACGACCATTGGGCGTGCGGGGAGTCACGGATGCATCCGGTTAGCGAACTGGGATGCTGCGCTGATCAGGACCTTAGTTACGGTCGGGAGGCCGGTGAGTATTCAGTAGACGTGAGGCGTTTCGGGTTGCCGGCGGCCCGGCTTCTTGGAGTCCCCAACCTTCATCATTCTGAATGAGGAGGGTCCTGAGACCAAACCGCGCCGTTGCTGCCGCACCTTGGGAGCATCCGCAAACGCCAGGTCAAAACGAGATAATATTGTGCTCAGCGCCAATTTCATTTCGAATTGGGCGAATGCCATTCCGATGCAACGTCGAACCCCGCCACCAAACGGCAGAAACTCATAGGGCGAATAGTGCCGCTCGAGAAATCGGTCCGGCCTGAATTCTTCCGGGTCTGAAAACACTTCTTTGCGACGATGAGCTAAATAGATACAACCAGTTACGGTGGTGCCGGGCTCGAGAGTTACCCCCGTTAAGATAACTCGCGACCGGGTAACCCTTGCGAAGGTGAGCAGGGCAACCGGGTAAATTCGCAGCGTCTCCGAGCAAACGGCATTGAGATAAGGCAGCTTAAAAACAACGCTAGGATCCGAGTTGTGATCCGACGAGTCCAGTTCCTCCAACAGTCGTTCGCGTACGGCTGGCAATCGATGAATCCAATACAGCGCCCAAGTCAAAGCGGTAGCGGTAGTCTCGTGACCCGCAATCAGGAGGGTCATCAATTCATCCCGCAACTCTACATCGGATAACCCTTCGCCCACCTCGTCACGGGCAGACATGAGCAGGGTTAAGATGTCATTCCGTTGACCGTTGCTGATGTCGTCCCGATTCCTGCGCCGATCGGCGATTTCTTCGTAAATCAGTTCATCGATTCGTTGACGGTTGCGAATGAATCTCCCCCACGGACTATGCGGCCCCAAATCTCGGCGCATGCTCGGCACAAATAGCAGGCTGGCGCTCAGTGGATTACTTACGCCGTCCAGCAGCATCCCGAGGAGTTTTTCGAGTTGTCGGTATCGAGGTCCGTCGACCAGTCCAAAAACCGCCCGCAGAATTACGCGTAAGGAGATCGTTTGCATCGGGTTGCGGGCTGGGAACGCCTGCCCCGGCTGATACTCATGCATGACTTGTTCAGCGATGTCCCGAATCAATTCCCCGTAAGAGCGCATCCGTTCCCCATGAAACGACGGCATCAATAACTGGCGTGCCCGCCGATGGCGTTCACCGCTAAAAGCGAATACCGATTGGGTGCCGGTGAGCAGCTCGAGAGCGACATTGTACGATCCAGGCGACTCGAACAGCTTAGCATCGTCATTCGTTAAAATCACCTGCAGCGCTTCCGGATGGCTAAAAAAAACCAGCGGCCCGAATCGCGGGTTGAGCCGGATGGTGAAACAGTCCCCATATTTCTGGTGACAGCCTCGCATAAATGAAAAAGGCGTCACCACCCATTGGAACATTTGCAAAGCGCTCGGAGCTCTCGGTCCCTCAGGTAATGCCATGAGTCGCTATTTACACCAGGGGCGAGCCGGAGACAAAGGGGACATGTGAGAGGTGAAAGGTGAGAGGTGAAAGGTGAAAAGCATCACCCAGAACGGAAGATGCATCCCGCTCGACCGGCTTAAGCGCAATTCGATGCCTTAAATCGCGCAGGTATTGCGTGTGGAAAGACGCAACGCCCTGGTGTGTTCGCGGTTCCGGTGCTTACCCTTTCAATACGCCATCCGTTCAGAAACCAAAGCGAATGCATTTTGCCCTTTCAACTCGAAAATGGCGAACGATCCCGGGCGTCGCTCTTTTCTAAACGTCAGACTTGCGACGATCAAAGCGTCGACACACAGGCGACCAAACGACGCGGAATCCAACGGCCCTCCAATGTCGGGTTAGCAAGAACTTACCTAGCAGCCTTAATGGGCGGCTGATTGCACCCTCGATACCCAGCTCCATAGGAGCGACATCTTTATAGCCTGAACAGACGCGAAGTGCTATAGCCAACTTGTAAGGAGTACCGATGGATCAGCCGCAAATTAAAGAAGGGTTGCCGTTCCCGCGCGGTGCGAGTTGGGACGGTCACGGCGTCAATTTCGCGCTCTTCTCCGCGAATGCTGCGAAAGTCGAGCTTTGCCTTTTTGATGGACGTGGCGAACGAGAAGTCGCACGAATCGAGCTGCCAGAACACACCGATCAAATCTGGCATGGCTACATTCCCCACATTGGCCCGGAGACAGTTTACGGATATCGGGTGCATGGACCATACGAACCGGACGCCGGACATCGATTTAATCCGAACAAATTAGTATTGGACCCTTACGCCCATGCCCACATCGGGAGCGTTAAATGGGATCCGGCGATTTTTGGGTACAAACTTGAGACCCAAGATGACCTGACCTTTGATGAGCGTGACAGCGCCCCGTTTGTGCCGAAGTGCATCGTCGTAAATCACGACTTCGATTGGAAAGGCCAGCCTTGCCGGCACCCGGTTCCTTGGGATCGAACGATCGTTTATGAGACCCATGTCCGGGGTTACACCAAACTCCACCCGGGTCTACCCGAAGCGTTACGCGGTACTTTCGCCGGGTTCGCTCATCCGGAGGTGATTGGGTACCTCAAGTCACTTGGCGTCACTTCGGTCGAATTGTTGCCGGTCCATACGTTTGTTGATGATGGCTACCTGTTAGATAAGGGGCTGGTTAATTTCTGGGGTTACAATTCCATTGGATTTTTCGCACCTGATCCGAGATATGCCTCAGACAGCGGCCAAACCCTGCGCGAGTTTAAAGAGATGGTCGCCCGTTGCCATGAAGCGGGCCTAGAAGTGATTCTGGACGTTGTTTATAACCACACCGCGGAGGGCAATGAATACGGGCCGACTCTTTCTTTTCGAGGCATCGATAACGCGAATTATTATCGCCTGTTGCCGGATCAGCCTCGGTACTACATCAATGACACTGGTACCGGCAACACCCTAAACATCAGCCATCCTCGCGTGATCCAGATGGTGACCGACAGTTTGCGCTACTGGGCGGAACAAACTTTCGTGGATGGCTTCCGTTTCGACCTCGGAACTATTTTGGCTCGAGAACCAAATGGGTTTGATAATCAGAGCGGTTTTCTTAAAGCCTGCAGCCAGGATCCAGTATTAGGCACAGTAAAACTTATCGCCGAGCCGTGGGACTGTGGACCCGGCGGCTACCAAGTCGGCGCTTTTCCACCGGGGTGGGCTGAATGGAACGACCGGTTTCGCGATGCGGTTCGCGATTTCTGGAGAGGTCATTTGCCGGCTAGAGAGCTGGCCCCACGACTGTGTGCTTCGCCTGAGCAATTTGATCATCAAGGCCGGCGTCCCTGGGCGTGCGTAAACTTTGTCACCGCACATGACGGATTCACGTTAAACGATCTGGTTGGTTATAACGAGAAACACAATGAGGCCAACGGAGAAGACAATAAAGACGGGCATTCAGATAATCGCTCCTGGAATTGTGGTGCGGAAGGGCCAACGGATGATCCGGGCATTCAACGGTTGCGAGAAAGACAAATCCGCAACTTTCTTGGAACTCTCCTTTTGTCTCAGGGAACGCCGATGATGTTGGCGGGGGATGAGTTCGGCCGGACCCAGCGCGGCAATAATAACGCCTATTGTCAGGACAACGAGATTAGCTGGGTGGATTGGCAGATTGGCGATAAAGGAAAGCGACTCATAGACTTTACCGAAAAAGTGACGGCGTTGCGCCAGAAGTACCCGATGCTGCGACACAATCGCTTTCTTAGGGGCATCTACGACGAAGAACTCGAGGTTAAAGAGGTAACTTGGCTGAATGCAAACGGATCCGAGATGGAACCGGAGCACTGGGCAGACGATAAAATGCAATGTTTTGGTATGATGCTGAATGGACTGTCCCAACAGACCGGTATCCGTAAGCGAGGCCAAGAGGCGACGTTACTCTTCGTTCTTAATGCTCACCACGAGGCGGTTAACTTTCAGTTACCGACCTTTGGCGATGCCGCGAAATGGTCGCTGTTAGTCGACACCAATGTCCTTGAGGGGAACGCTTCCGGATCATTCTTAGCGGGCGAACAGTATCTGGTGACTGATCGGGCGCTTTTGCTTTTTGTTCTGGAAGGCTCCTGAACCACGGAGCGGTTTTGCGGGGCAAGGCGTTTCTTGGAGTTCATTCGCGGTCGGTTGTTCAACTGATCGCGATAGGATGAACCCAGGAACCCGTCGCTCCAGCCAGGCGCAAAGGTGTGATGATCAATAGAAATTCGTACACCTGTTCCTTGGCGAGCTCTTCAAGATATAAGTTTTCGACGTGGGTAATTCCGTTGTGCACGAGAAAATAACGATGCACGGAATGATCCAATGGCGGAATCGCTTCCACGGACATGTTGTCGGCGCCGACCAGATTCATTCCGAATCGATGCAATGTCTTAGCGGCTTCAAGATTTAACCCGGCGATTGCGTCCCGAGAGATCAGATTACCGGCAGCCAGATGTTGGTAAAACCCGGTTCGGACCAGAACCGCTGTCTGTGGCCGGATTTCTGTTTTCTGTTTCTTCAGGGTCGCTTCGATGTCCGCAGCCGTGACCTGATAGGCGTCCGGCAGAACCGGTACGCCAAGGGTGCCGGCAACATCCAATAGGACGCCTCGCTGAACGATAGGGGGCATCTCGGCGATACTGAGATGTTGCTGGCCATTGAGATCCACCTTATCGGCCGCGGCCACTGTCTTACCCGGCCCGGCGTACAGTTTAACCTCGCCTGCAGGATCCGGGTTTCCGTTTTTATCCTGCGCTTCGCCGATGTGGCAAAGCGCATCGATATGTGTGCCGGTATGGCAAGACATCGTGATGGCTTCGGCCGCAGCGGAGGCCGGCGCCATTACCTTGATATCTCCGTGGCGAAACCGTGTATGGAGCGTATAAGGCGCCATTGGGCCAGGGACAGGGATTCCTTCCCGATAAATCACAGCCAGACTGTGTACAGTCCCCGTCTTGATCAGACTGACCAAATCCGGGGTTAATCGTGGAACAGGTAACGCTCCGTACGCAGCCAATTTTCCAGCGCGAATTTCAGTTGAATCGGACATAGCGGGGGGATGGGGGTGGAAGTGAGAAGTGAGAGGTGAAAAGTGAGAGGTGAGAGGTGAGAGGTGAAAGGTGAGAGGTAGTCGTTACGTGGCTTTCGGTTTTGTATTCGTGTGTATTCGCGGTTCGCTCTCCGTGTCCACTATTTCGTGTCCATTCGCGGTTCGTCTTTGATCTGTCCAATCTCGATCCGAACGCCGGGGCTCGCACGGAACGGAGCTAACTGCGACTCCGTGGCACCGGAGTCGGTAATCAAGGTCCACGTCTCAGGAAACGGGGTCCAGAATGAAGAATAACTGTCACCGAGCTTGGTCGAATCTGCCAGGAGATAGACTTCTTTCGTCTGATCGAGCATCAACGCCTTGAGAGCAGCTTGTTCCGCGGTCGCTTCACATAGGCCGCGTCCGGCGACGATCCCATCAGCGCTAACAAACGTCTTTTTGGCAGTGATTCTGCGTAAGACTAACTCCGCGTACGGACCGACGACTCCGTAACTGATATAACGGAGGGTGCCTCCGAGCAAAATCACTTCGATATTCTTAGCTTCAGCGAGAGCGAGCATCACGCTAAAGCCGTTTGTGATTACCTTCAGGTTTCCAAAATGCCTGAGGTGGCGGGCGAGCGACCCCGTGGTCGTTCCGGCGTCCAGGACTAGGGTGTCACCTTCGACCACGTGTGTGGCGGCTAGTTGGCCGATTGCTTCTTTCTCCCGTTTCGCAATCATGGCTCTCTCTTGTAATGATCGCTCCAGACGGGTGGGCGGTAATACAGCCCCGCCGTAGGTCCGCGTGATTTTGCCTTCTTCAGCGAGTTGGCCGAGATCACGACGAACGGTCGCGACCGAAACGTTCAGCGTGCTGGCCAACCGTTCGATATCAAGTTCGGCGGTTTGCAGCAGTTCCAGGATTCGCTCGTGTCGATGTCGGCGTTTCATCCTGCGGTTGGTCTTTCCTCGGCGTCCTCTGTGTCTCTGCGGTGAAATTTTTTCTCTATCATCGCTTGGGTGCCAGCTCCACCGCATACCGGAGCGCAGCTAACAGGCTGCGTTCATCTGCCTTGCCCGAGCCGGCAATATCGAAGGCGGTGCCGTGATCCACAGAGGTACGGATGATCGGTAGCCCGAGAGTAATGTTAACACCTTCGTCTAACCCCAGCATTTTAATCGGGCCATGACCTTGATCGTGATACATCGCCACCACCAGATCGAAATCGCCGGGAGCCGCCCTAAAAAACAGGGTGTCCGCGGGCAGAGGACCGGTTACATCCAAGCCTCTTTTTCTGACAGCTTTCGACCGCAGGTAGAATTTTTTGCTGTTCTTCGCCTCTGCCAAACAATCCACTTTCGCCCGCGTGCGGATTAATCCCACAAATGCCGATGCGCGGATGTTCGATCCCCGCGGAGGTGAATGCGCGGGAAGTTGCCTGAACGGCCTGACCCGGAGTTAGCTCCCTGGTATTTAGATCAACCGAAACAACGGGGGCCTCTGTTTCCTTAACCAACTGTGGCTGCAGAAAAACTTCGGTAGGAAGTCCGGAACGTACAAAAGGGACGGCGCAATCGGCCGCGCCAGTGAGATCATCGGCGAGAATAACCAGATGCTGTTTCATTCGAGACCACGCTTCCGCCGGAAGAGCAACATCATGGCAGCGATGATGCCCCCGAAATGTTTTCAACGACCAGACGCATGAAACCGTTGTCGCTTTCGCCCGTCATCGGCACCAAGGGCCGTTTCAATTGAAGAAATGGTTGAATGATTCCCGTGCAACCTTCCGTACTCCACACCGCATCGATCTTCGGATAAGTCGCCAGAGCGTTATTTAAAGCGCTGCTTCGCGTACAACCCCGATGGCGGTCGGAGACGATGAGCATTTGTCTCTTCGTATAATTCCCCGAAAATTCCGGGAATCGCGCAAGACAAGTGTCGACCCTGTCGGCCTCGTCCCGCGGCCGCGGGAAGGCAGCGCTCCAGGGTTGCCGATCGCTCAGACGCTCTTCCTTGAACTCCTGCAACTCCTCGAACTTCTGAACTCCTGTCCCGATTTGACTTCGGCGGTTTTGGAGGTTACGGCTGGCGATTCTTTCGATAGTGAGAGTTTGCCTGTTCTTCATACTAATGGTGTTGGTTTCGGCGGACATCGAAGCCCGTCCTGCGTTGGTGGTGATCGATCCGGGACACGGCGGATACGATCGAGGCGGAATGCCGGGTCAGGTTCTCCCTGAAAAGCCTTTCACTCTTGATACCGCCAAACGATTGGCGCAGGCACTCAAAGCCGATGGCATCAAAGTAGTTCTTACCCGGAACGCTGACTATTATGTTTCGCTGGGAGCGCGGACAAGCATTGCCAACGCGTACGCCGGTTACAACGCGGTTTTTGTCTCGATCCATTTCAATTCCGGCAGACGTATAGGCGCCTATGGAATCGAGACCTACTACAACAACTCACGGGCTTACCGATTAGCCGCACTGATTCATCCGCGGGTGATCCAGGCGCTTGGCAGTATTGATCGCGGTATCCGTCACCGCGGCTATTTCGTCTTGCGCAGAAACCGATTGCCTGCCGTCCTAGTCGAATGCGGTTTTCTAACCAATCCAGTCGAAGCAGCCCGCATTGTGACGCCTGGTGCCCGCGAAAACCTGGCCAAAGCCATCGCCGCCGGAATCGAGAGATACTGAGCGGCTCGTGGAGCGCTGCCTTCCCGCGGCCGCGGGACGAGGCCGATAGCGGTCGACACGCCTGGAGGGGAGCCGCTTTTGAACGTTGCCCGTAACCTGAGCTGATCGTACAGGCGACCGTCGTATTTTTGAGACGTTGTCTAGCAGGCGGCTCCCGGAAACGTCACACGATGCGGTTTGGCTTATCGTGTTGCATTGGTAGGAAACGAAGTGAATCGCGGTGGGTTGTCGGGACGTCAGGAGACGTTCGCGGGAGCCGCCTGCTCTTACACCCACCTGGTAAAACGCGGGGTTTCAAGAATGTGCGTACAAACGGGCTCCGGGTAAAAGCGGCTCCCCTCCATTGCGCCGACCGCTTCGGCATCGTCCCGCGGCCGCGGGAAGGCAGCGCTCCACCGTTTCTTGACAATTGTACAGGATCGATGTACAAACATCTTGTTGGCTTGTACGTCACTTGTCATGTTGCGGATCGATTTAGCTTCTCGTGTCCCGGTCTATGAGCAGATCGCCAACGGTCTGCGAGCCGAGCTTGTGTCGCGAAAATTCAGTCCGGGGGAGAAACTCCCTACGGTCCGAACCCTGGCCATCAATCTTGGCGTTCATCATAACACGGTGGCCGAAGCCTACCGCCAGCTGGCCAACGAAGGCTGGTTAGAACTGAAACGGCATCACGGGGCAATCGTCCGTGAACGCAATCATCCCGAAGCTGGGCCTGACACGATGGAACGGTTTACCCGGCCGTTGCGCGAGCTCGTTGCCAAGGGACTAGCGGATGGGTTGTCGCCGAGCTCGCTTGCCCGCGAGATGATCGAGACCGCTCGAGGACTAGAAGAAAGGACAGCGCCATGATCAACAATGTACCCGTCAACATCCGAACTATAGTCGCCGTCACAATCGGCGGAATCGCGATACTAAACGCCGCGATTCTATGGTTCATGCCTCGCCTGACCCGACCGGATCTTTATTTCGCGGTTACGGTGCCTCCGGGATTCCGAGATGGACCCGACGGCAAAGTGATTCTGGGCCGGTACCGGATGGAGCTGATCCTTGTTTCGGTGCTGGCGTTCATTGTATTCGTTGCCGGAAACGTTTTGATTGGGATCGGCTTTGCTCCCGCTGGTCCTATGATCCAAATAGTGGCTGGATTCATCGCATTTTATCGAGCGAGAAACCGTGTGCTACCGCATGCAACCCAACCGACGATGATCCGAGAAGCTGAACTTCGCCCGGACAAACAAACCATTCCTGGTGGGTGGATTGCGGCAGCGGGACCGTTTGTTTTGGTGGCGCTCTGTGCCGGTTATCTCTGGATCCACGGGTCAACGCCCGTGCATGGATTGATCATCTATGTCGTGGGTATGACCGCAAACTTGACTGGACTTACCGTCGTGCGTTACGGGCTTGGCCACTGGGTACGGCCGCTATATAGCGGTGGCCCCGAGCGTACGCGTGAGCACCAGTTTCGTCGAACCGTTGCTGCCATCGTTTTAGGGGCGGAATATTACATGGTGATACAGACCTCGTGGCTGATCCTCCTTCTACGTCATCATCGCCTGATCAGCCTCGGCCTTTTTCCCTTGGTTCTCGTGCTCATTCTGGTGGTGATCCTTGTTCTTGCACGTCTCGGGCAAGGTGGCAGCCGGCTGGCTGCCACCGAAAAATCGTTAACGGCCTCTTCCGTGGCGGTCGGAGACCGTATCCCCGATCGTTATTGGAAACTCGGCGTTTTCTATTTCAATCCAGACGATTCAGCCATCATCGTCGAGAAACGATTCGGTCTTGGATACAGCCTGAACTTCGCGCGGCCAACTACGTGGGGGATACTGGCATTACTCTTGATCGCGCCCCTGGTCTCGATTCTGGCTCATGTCACGCAGTTCTTGCCTAAACGGGTGTAGCGTTTGGGCGTTCGGTCGTGGAGTGCTGCCTCGCTCGCGAGGCCGATCGCGGTCGGAGACCCTGGAGGGGAGCCGCTTTTGAAGGTTGTCCGCAACCTGAGCTGATCGTGCAAACAACCTTCGCATTTCTGAGAGTTGTCTAGCAGGCGGCTCCCGGAAACGTCCCACGATGCGGTTTGGTTTATCGTGTTGCATTGGTAGGAAACGAAGTGAATCTCGATGGGCTGTAGGGGCGGCGGGAGACGTTCGCGGGAGCCGCCTGCTCGCACACGCCCACCTAGTAAAAGCGGGTTTCAAGAATATGCGTGCAAACGGGGTCCGGTTAAAAGCGGCTCCCCTCCATCGTGCCGACCGCTCATCGGCCTCGCAAGCGAGGCAGCGCTCCAGGGTTCGCGCATTCGTCGATGCGCTAACGCCGAACCCCGAACGCCAAACGCGAAACGCCAAACCTTCTTTT
>JAFAHI010000481.1 GCA_019237325.1 Verrucomicrobiota bacterium
GCAAACAGAAAGAGCTGTTTTGGGCGCTGAAGGACTTGTCCTTTGAGATTAAACAGGGAGAAGTGATCGGACTCATCGGCCACAATGGCGCCGGCAAGAGCACACTTTTAAAAATTGTCAGCCGCATCACCGAACCGACGACCGGTAGGATTGGTATCAAGGGCCGGGTCGCAAGCCTGCTGGAAATAGGAACCGGGTTTCATCCTGATCTTACGGGCAGAGAAAACATCCTGCTGAACGGCGCTATTCTCGGAATGAGCCGGCGCGAAATTGTGAACCAATTCGATGACATCGTCGAATTCGCCGGCGTTGAGAAATTTATTGATACACCTGTGAAACGGTACAGCACGGGGATGTACGTGCGCTTGGCTTTTGCGGTAGCGGCACATCTCAATCCCGAGATCCTGGTCATCGATGAGATCCTGGCGGTCGGTGATGCCGAGTTTCAAAAGAAATGCTTAGGAAAAATGCGAGAAGTGGCCACCGACTCAGGTAGAACCATTCTTTTCGTTAGTCACCAACTTACCTCGGTCGTGGCCCTCTGCTCGCGCGCTATCCTGCTGCAACACGGGCGGGTGGAAGCAGATGGTGATGCCAAGTCTGTCGTCGAACTATATCAGAAGCAGAGTCTAAACTTAGACGACGCTGAGGAGGTGCGGCCAAGCGAAAACCGGCCAGGACGAGGAACGATGCGCATCAGCATGATCAAGCCGGAGAAGAGGGTGTTCGACCCGGCTGCAGACAAACGCTTCACCATTCGCGTCATCACTAATGATCCTGAAGAGGCGCCCTGCTATCTTACTCTCGTCTTCCGAGACGAGAATAATCATACTTTATTCGTTCTAGACAGCCGGCACGTTGGTGTACCGATTGTTCCCGGTGGTGAGTCGGAATTTTCTGTCGTCTTACATACTCCTTGGATGCGCCCCGGCGAATACACCGTCAACGCCGAGCTTCTGAACTTCGATGTAATCGACAACTGGGAACAAGCCTGTCGTTTCGGCGTTTCGAACGAGCTCCCCTACTCTGGAATGATCCGTGGACCCGCCATTAGCTCCAGCTTAGTACTACCGGAGTTTTCGGTCACGGCTTCAGCGAACACACCGCAATGACCGTCTGGGTTGCTAGTCGATTTGCTCCGACTTATCAAGGCGGCTTAGGAGCCTACACCCGGCAGGTTATTCACGGTGTGCAACGAAAAACCCATGCTGACCTCACTGTGGTCTGCGCTGCAGCCGAAATGGGATCTTTACCGGCTGCCCAAGGTTACGATGCTTTCCCGGTGGTAGAACTAGAAATGACTCGGTTTGGTCGCGTCAGCAAACCGCTCTGGAACCGCTGCGCGAGCAAATCATCATTACATGGCTTCTTAGAAACGATTTTGCATCGCGCCTGGCAGGAGCCAGAGATCAACAAGCCTAACGTGATCCATTATGTTGGCACCGGCTGGGACTTCTTTGGGTTCGCGATGGCGAAAGTAGCTCGTAATTATCGTGCACGCTTTGTCATCACTCCCGCTCTACATCCCGGCGCCTGGGGAAACGACCGCATTGACGCGCGACTCTACCAACAGGCGGATGCCATCGTTTGTTTCACTAACAGCGAAAGCCAGTTTCTTCAGAAATTAGGTGTGGCGGCAGAAAAGATTTCGGTCTGCCCCCTTCCCCCAACCTGCCGCGCTGATGGTGACGGTTCGCGTTTTAGAAAAAAAGTCGGACTCAATAGTCACCGCTGCGTTCTGTTTGTTGGAAGGCGAGACGAGGGGAAGGGTTATCCCGCTCTGCTGCGCGCCTGGCCGCTGGTTTTAAGAGCCGTTCCCGACGCAGTCCTGATCTTAGCTGGCGCCGGTGGCGACGAATACCGCGAGCTCTTCGCCGGTATTCCGGATCATAATATCTGTGATCTAGGGATCCCGAATGAGATCGAAAAGGCCGACGCTATCGCGGCTTGTGACGTTTTCTGCTTGCCCTCCGCCCATGAGTCGTTCGGAATCGTTTACGTGGATGCCTGGTCGTACCGCAAATCGGTTGTATGTGGGACGGCGCCCGCTTGCCGCGAATTTATTAGCGACGGCAAGACCGGCCTCTGGGCAAATCAGGTTCCGGAGCAACTTGCCGAAAAACTGATTACCCTTTTGGAAAACCAGGCTATGCGGGAGACTATGGGAGAAGCAGGTAAACGCGAACAGGTCTTGCGATTCAATGAGGATACTTTTAACCGAACTCACTTTGATGCCTTAGGATTGAGTAACAGTGAAGCCGGCTAACTTAATTTCTTCCGCGCGTCGCTCCGTCAGCGACTCTTCAACCGAACATCAGACATTTTTCCCGCTCCTTTAATCATCCAACGCTAGAGCGGCACATCACATCCCATGCCAATGAACAGATATCGTGAAATTCTCCTGGATCTTGTCGCGCTGCTTGAATCCTTCGTTCGCCAGCCCGTCGAATGCTTTCGGCTGCTCAGGGCGTTACCTCAGATGCTAGCCGGTTCGCTGCGGGCGAGAGATTGGACAGCCGCAGACTCCCAGAAATCGTCTCCTGCACTCGCCAGCCAGTCGAACTCGGAGCCGAGCCCTAATCCTTTCTCCGACTACTTCCAATCGCACACCGAAGGGCGCGGAATTTGGAAGTTAACCCATTACCTAGACGTCTACCAACGGCACTTAGCCAAGTTCATTGGCCAGGAGGTCCATGTAGTCGAGATCGGGATTTATAGCGGAGGCAGTCTGGAAATGTGGAAGAGTTGCTTCGGCCCAAAATGCAAGGTTTACGGCGTAGATATTAGAGAAGAATGCAAAGTCTATGCCGAAGACGGTGTCGAAATTTTTATCGGCGATCAGGAAGATCGTAACTTCTGGCAACTGTTTAAACAAAAGGTTCCCAAAGTGGATATTTTAATAGATGACGGTGGTCATCTGACCGGACAGCAAATCGTCACGTTGGAAGAGATGCTTCCACACTTGCAACCCGGCGGCGTGTTCTTGTGCGAAGATGTTATTACTGTCCCAAACAAATTTCCGGGATATATCTACGGCTTTTCGCGCTACCTGAACACGTATAACTATCGAGCCGAGGATCTGCAGGTCGACACGTCCAAATTTCAAAGCTCAATTCAATCTGTCCATCTCTACCCCTACCTCACCGTTATCGAGAAGTCGCCCTTTCCCGTAAATCATTTCAGTCTTCCTATGCAGGGAACGGAGTGGAGACCGCTGGCTGCAGCTGCCGCGGCGCACGGGGACGAGTTCGGCCTCAGGTAAATGAGCTCACGCAACGGGAGTAAGCAGTAACATTGGCTCTTCGCGGTTTTGAGTGGGAAAACAAATAGGCTTAGGGAGGCAAGCCAGGCTCGCGATACCTGTTCTGCAACTTCAGTCCCGGCTAAATTCTTTTCACGGGTTCGCGGTCATAATGAAGCCGTGGTTAACCTGATTGCTGTCTACCAGGTATCCGACGATTTCTCCCGCGGAATTGATGCTTTCAGGGGTTGTACCTTGGTAAGATCCAGGCGTAGAGCCAGCACCTGGGGCATCGAATTGGGAAAACACCCCGCTCGCACTTCGAACAAAGCCGTGGACAATGGTGTTCGAATCTCCGAACAGGCCCGTGATAACACCAGAGGAAGAAATGGAGTTGGGTTGAGTGCCGGCTGGGCCCGTGGGGTACGGGACCTGAAACGTCGCCAGAACACCGTCGGGATTGCGGGTAAAGCCGTAGCAAGAATCACTAGTGATCGCGCATCCCACGGCTATTCCCGCGTCATTAATCCAAGTGCAAAACGTAAGCGTAGATTCTAACGGATCGAACGTGGTAATCGCACCGCCCGCCTTTCGAATAAAAGGGAACACGTTGCCGTTCGGGGCAAAATAGAAGCCGCAGGTCTCGCCTCGAGAGTTTATCCCCCCTTCGTACAGAACAACTGTGCCCTGCTTAGAAGCTTTCCCTGCCTTTGGCGCTTCAAACAACGTGAACTTACCGGAGCTAGACCGTACAAAGCTATGATAGACGGAATTACTGTCCAGAAAGTAACCAGCACTTTCGCCATCCTTATTGATACTGGTTACATCAGTTCCTTGCTTCGGAGCAGTTCCAGCCTTTGGTGCGTCGATGGTCTTGACGGTGCCATCCACATCACGCAGAAAGCCGTGCAAGGTGTAATTAGCGTCGTAATAGTACCCGACAACTTTACCGTCGTCGCCGATACCACT
>JAFAHI010000056.1 GCA_019237325.1 Verrucomicrobiota bacterium
CGATAAAGGCAAACCCAGCTCGTCAGAAGCCACGCCGCGACGACCCCTTTAGCGAAACTCACAAGCAGAGACGCCAGTACGTTTGGGACCGACATAACGGGATAGCATGCTAGAGCGGCCTCGCCAACCCAACAGACGGCGTACAGGTGGAGCCCCGCCACAATCACAAACCAGAGGAGGCGATACCAGCTCGTTCGCATCAGGCTGGCATGCTCTTGCAAGGCCTTCTGCAGCGTCTGGTTGTGCAGCACCAAGGTAATCTGTACCGAGCAAAAGAAGATCAAGACCATCGCAAACAACGGACGCACGGTCTGGTCGACATACTCAACTGCCGCGCTCGTGAAGTCGGTGAATTGTCCAATCCAGAGATAGCTGATTAGAAGCGGCAGATGAATGAACAGGGCACTGATCAGCAGCATTAGTCCCGCCCATTTCGCGACATGCGGCGACCGCCGAAGCGCGAGCGCGAATACTCGTTCCGGATCCGACTTGATGCCTCTAATCCACACAAAGGCCAATAGGATCAAGTAGATCTGGACGACTAGTCCGAACAGGTATTCGAACTGGAAAGAGAGCCAATCTAACACGGCTCCTACCCGCAAGAGAAACAGTCCATCGAAGAACTGGTTCAGCCAATGAATTGAGATCGCGAACAGCGGTTTAGCCACGGCGGCGAAAGCGCAGATCACCACTCCCAGGTAAACCGGCATCCACCAAATCCCTAGGCGTACTCGGGCTTCCGCGATCAAATTAAAATGCGCGCCGCCCCAGTTCATTAAAAACAAAATTGCCGCCAGGCCCGAAGCCGGGAAAGTCACGACCACCTGATTGAAAAGGCCGGACAAAAGCTCAAGCGCCGGCAACCAACAGCGTTGCGCCGCCAAATTTAAATCCACGGCGCGAGCCGCCGGCCAGTTAACCAGGTCGTAAAGCGACAGATGAAACTCGCCCAGCCGCCAGGCGATCACTGCCTGAAATACAGAATATGAGCAACTTAGTACCGCTAACCAGATCCAAATGCGAGGATGCCGGTTCACGATGGCCAGCCCGTCCCGAAAAAATCGGGCGACCGGGTTGCACAAAATCAGCAGCAGGTAACCCAGCACCCCGGCGCCAGCCTCAATAGCGACGTGAGTCCAATCGATTCCTGTCAGTTCAGGAATTGGCCAGCTCACTCGGCACAGCTTGCGGCGCGGTTGATTGATTGGTTCCGTTTGTGTCATTCCCCCGCCGGTACTCGGTCGCTCGCCCAACATTCGCCACCGTGAGGAATTGAGGTCCTCCGAGCAAACTGGCGCCGACGAACACCTCAGCCGCGCGAACCATCTTTTCGACGGTTTCCACGACTTCCTCAGGAGAATCGCCCAGCACGATCATCCCGTTGTTTTGGAGCAGGATCACTTTCGGGTCGGTTCGGGCGCGATCTCGCCACAGGTTAACTTTGGTCCGCACCTCTTTCGCCAGCGCCGTTCCCGGGTCGGCATAGGGAACCAAGGTCGTCGCGAGCCCGCAATTGAACACCTCGCTTAGCGTAATCCGGCGGTCGGCAAACTGCCTGGCCCTTGGAGAAGCCAGAATCTGATTAATCACCACCGGCTGTACTTGCACGATCATACGGCTCCCGCACCGCTCGAACAGGTCTGTGACTACGTAAGCGTCGGCGCTCGGCATCAGTCCATCCTCTTGCAACCGGGAAGCCAACAGCGCTTCCTCTTCCGCCGGGCGTTTGGTCTGATCCGCTCTCAACAACTCGAGCAATGGAGCCGGGTTAAAATGAATCAGGTCGCCGCGGTCTAAACTTCCTAAGCGGGCGCCGGGCCGGCTGATGACCATGTGGCCGTGCACCTTGCCGGCCACAAAGCCCTCGTCGAGTATGACTACCTTGTCTGGGTGAGTTCCTAGTTGCCTTGCGAGGTCGACTAAAATGTCTACCAAGTCCATGAGCTAGATTTAGGCAGCTTTTCTAGAGGAAACACAACACAGAATTTCGAAAGCGTTCGGCGTTTGGCGTTCATCGTTTGGCGTTTGGCGAGATTAGGATCGCGCCATGGGCAAAGAATTGTCTTGAAAATCAATCCAATGCCGATCCTAGCCAATAACGCCGAACGCCGAACGCCGAACGCCGAACGCCGAACGCCGAACGCCGAACGCCGAACGCCGAACGCCGAACGCCGAACGCTTACCGCGGAAATCCCCAATGGCTCGTAAAGGGCCAATAAACAAAAAGGCCGCGGCCTACGACATTCTCTGCCGGCACAAAACCCCAGTACCGGCTGTCGAGGCTGTTCGCGCTGTTGTCACCGAGCGCAAAGTAAGAGTAAGGCGGAATGGTCACGGTTTTGTCCGGTGTCGCTAGGTACTCCATATAGTTACCGTTCCCGTTCGTATAGCCGGTATATCCGTTCTGCCGGGACTCGACTCGCTTAAACACGAAGTTATTCGCGGGTTCGCCATTAATGAAAAGGTTGGGTTCAGCAATCCGTAGGGTGTCGCCGGGGGTTCCCGCCAAGCGTTTAATAAAATGTTCGCCCGGAGTACCTGGCCTCTCCAAGTCTCGAATTCCGTTGGTTTTGAATACGAAAATGTCGCCCCGATGTGGCCCAGCAAAGTTGTAGCTCATCTTGTCGACAAAAACCTGGTCCCCAAGGTCCGCGTAGGCGCGCACGATCGGCTCTCCCTTCTGGTACTTCTTACCGAACACCGGACCTCCCTCGTAGAAAGGGGGCAACACACCGAGTTGCTTCAATTGGTCCGGCGCGATCCCGACTGCATAAGTCTTTCCCGAGGTCATCTGGATCAAAGATCCATCCCACAACCACCTCAATTTCACGGGGCTGATCTGCGCGATGCTATCGTTGTCCTCCTCCGAAACCACATCCGCATAGGTGCGCCCGATCGTGACAAATTGAAAAGCTTGCACCAGGAAATTCGGAGCCGGCCCATCGATGGGCTTGGCGATGATGCCACTCAAAGTGGGCTGCATCGATCCGGTCGGAATTTTGAAAGGCTGCAAATAAAACGCTCGTAGGCCGAGAGCAATTGCTACCACC
>JAFAHI010000333.1 GCA_019237325.1 Verrucomicrobiota bacterium
TGATGGTGGCCGCTTCTCTTACCGCGCTCCGCGTGACCAGCAAAGAACACCGTTCAGTCACCGCTTACTAATTCCCGACATGACAGCCGGGCTCTTCTCTTCGGCCCATCTCAGAATTTTGTCCGTCATGTGTCGTGAGCTGCCGGATGAGGATGGATTAGATCGCGGAATGAAATGGATGCCGGTTAGGCATTCGTCAGCAGATCTGTTCGCGCTCTAACAGAGCCTTAAGAGCCTGACGAGCGCGGTGAACTCGAACTTTGATATTGCTCGGTGTGACATCGAGCAAGCTTGCAACTTCTTCGGTAGGGAGTTCCTCAATGTCGCGCAGGATCAATACGATTCGATAATTATCTGGTAAAAGATCGATGCATTGTCTGACCAGCGCCCCGGTTTCTGACGCTTCAAACAGCACGTCCGCGGGCACCGAATGAACGCTTTCATCGATCCAGTCTCCAGCAGCATCGAATCGCGGCAGCAGTTTATCGATGTCTCCTCCGTCGGCTTCAGCGCAGCGCCGCTTTGCGCGCAGGCGCATCAGGGCTGAGTTCACAAGGATCCGATGGAGCCAGGTCGATAGCTGCGAATCACCCTTAAATGTGTCGATGGATTTGAATGCACATAGAAACGCATCCTGAAGTGCATCGCAGGCGTCCGCTTCCGATCGCAAAATATGGCGCGCCGTCACTAGTAAGCGGCCGCCCAATCTTCGAACCATCTCCTCGAGGGCTTGCTGGTTATGGCTTCGCAGGCCGGCGAGCAAAATAGCATCCGTGCCGGTCGGATCGGCCTCTGGGAGGGTGAAAATTCGTTCGTTGTTGTCAACCTCCCCTGCAGATTCTGAAGGGTAGATCGTTCCACGGCTTTTAGACGATTCTTGCAACAACATTGTCCCCTTGCTCCTCGTGGTCCCACGAGCTAAGAATCGCCTCGGTCTTTGGTGATCCACTGGCGGACATATGTTGGGCAATTCTTGAGCTCGATGCCGTTTGCTTCACAGGCCTTTAGAAAACGCACAGCCTCCTCATCCACGAGAGTCAGTTCGCTTAGGTCTAAAACTATGCGCTGCGCTTTGGCTTCGTCACTGATCAGTCTTTTCAATTCAGCCATGTTTCCTGAATCCACTCGACCACTTACGCTAAAGACCACCTCCCCATTCTTTTGCCGGGTAATTTTTTGCATATTTGCTTTCCAGGGAACGACCCTCTCCCGACGCGCACATGCAGGCCTTTTGGGGGGATTGACGGGCAATTCTCACGCCAATTCGAAGTTACTGAATACGAGGCTTCTTAGCGGTAAGTCGGTTGCGATTTTTCGCAATTGTGCGAAGTTTCGCAAATCAGGGCCCCGAAAGCTCCTTCAAGAGGGCCAATTATATATTTGTAGCTCTAAAGCGGTTCTTGTTGATCTTTAGCGTCTTGATCTTTGATTCCAGAGTGGATCCCGGAACGCCTAACACGGCAGCAGCGCCATATGGACCCGAGACCCGTCCTCCGGTTTCGCGCAAGGCCACCTCAATCATTTCTTTTTCCTGAGCTGCAAGCTGAGACAGACTCAGGCGGCTTGTGTGCTGGCTTTCAACGGGTTTCCGCGACAGCCAATTCTCATCTACTGACAAGTTCTCTGTGTCGCAGACAATCACAGAACGCTCGACGACGTTCTGCAATTCGCGAATGTTACCCGGCCAGGGATATGACAAAAGAAGGTCCAGGGTCTTCTTGCTAATCCCTCTGATGCGCTTTCCAGCTTTACTTGCGAAGCGGGCGATAAAGTACTCAACCAGCAGCGGGATGTCCTCTTTCCTTTCCCTTAGCGGAGGAACCTCAATCGGAAAAACGTTTAGCCGGTAAAAGAGGTCGCTGCGAAAGGTGCCTGCAACGATGGCAGCTTCCAAGTCACGATTGGTGGCCGCAATGACCCGCGCGTTTGCCCGGAGTGTTCGATTGCCACCTACGCGCTCAAATTCGCGTTCCTGCAGCACCCGTAATAGCACAATCTGAGTTTCCGCCGGCAGCTCACCGACCTCATCGAGAAAAATGGTGCCTCCCTCCGCCAGTTCGAAACGACCCAGCCGGCGCTCCACCGCGCCCGTGAAAGCTCCCTTCTCGTGACCGAACAACTCCGAGGCAATCAGCGAAGCTGGAATTGCGGCGCAATTAACACCAACGAAAGCGTGCGGAGACCGCCGAGATCTCTTGTGAATGGCGCGAGCGATCAGCTCCTTTCCCGTGCCTGTTTCGCCCGTGAGCAGTACGGTAGAGTCAGTGGGGCCGACTCTTGTTACTATAGAAAGCACGGCTCGCAGGGCGGCGGAAGCTCCGACGATCTCCTCAAACATCCAGTCCTTATCGATTTCTTCCTTCAGTGCAACGTTCTCTTCGTAAAGCTGATCCTTTAATTTCTTGATTTCCGCAAGAGCATTTTGCAGGTTGTCCTCCGCCTGCTTGCGCTCGCTAACGTCTCTCACTGCTGCAGAGACTAGCGTTCCTTCCTCCGTCTCTAGCGGACTGAGGCTGATTTCCACGGGAAACTCCGTTCCGTCCTTCCGCCGTCCATAGAGATTCAAACCCTTCCCCATTGGCCGCACACGAGGCTGGGCAAAAAATCCCACGCGGTGGTCAGGGTGTCGATCCCGAAACCGTTCCGGCACAAGAAGGTCAATCTCCTCCCCAAGCATCTCTTCGCGCTTATAGCCAAACACTTTCATCATCTGTGCATTGACCAATACGATCCTGCCCTGCCGATTCAATACAACCATCGCATCCGGCGCGGATTCCAGAAGCCCCCGGAATTTTTGCTCAGCCCGCTTGCGCTCGGAAACGTCTGTAACTGCTCCTACGAACTCCAGGCGACCACTTTCGTCTTCGGAAGGACGGCCCACAACATGCACGTATTTGATTTGACTATCGGGCATCTGCAAGCGAAATTCGATGTCGAGCTTCGTTCTCTCGCGCGAAACCCGTTCGATGTGCTCCCGCGCGCTCTGACGGTCCTCGGGATGTGTTCGTGCAAGGATGAATTCTACTGTTGGCTTAGTTTTTCGTTCGAGCGCGAAGACTCGGTATGTCTCTTCAGACCAAACGATTTCGCCGCTGGCAGGCTTCCACCCGAAGCTGCCCGTGGCGCTCAGCCGCTGCGCCTCCGCGAGATAAGATTGGGACTCCCGCAAATCCCAATAGAGACGCGCGTTCTCGAGCGAGATCGCAGCCTGCGAGGCCAGGACTTTGAGCACTGCGACCCGGGTTGGAGTGAAGACCCGCGAAGCAAGGTTATTTTCGAGATAAAGTACACCGATGAGCTTGCCTTGGTTAATCAACGGCAAGCAGAGGATTGAACGAGTCTGATGCCGTAGGAAGTAGGGATCCGCAGAGAATGGACTTTGAGCTGAGGCATCGTCGAGAATTGCGACTTCCTCAGTGCGCACCACAAAATGGGCGACCGATTCTGGCAGCAAATCCGGGCTCATGGACACGTCTGGCACCCGAACCACGATCTCGTCACCAACAGTCCTGGCTTCAGTCTCTATACGCAACTCGCCGCCCCGGGGAAGCATCAATAAGCCTCGGTCCGCTCCTGCATGTTCAAGAGCCGCGTGCATGAGCATGTTGATCAACTTCTGCAATACGATCTCACCCGAAACTGCCTGCGAGACCTTAATGATGGTGGCTAAATCCAAGTGTTCAACGGGTGTCTCTATCGTGCTGCCTGCGATTCGAGGAGGTTTCTCCGCAAGTTGGGGATGTAGCTCCTCAAGCTGCCGAACCTTTCCGTCGGCGCCCCAATTTCGATAGCAGGCATGCGCGCTTCGCAGGTAATCGTCGGCGAACTCCTCGAATCCGCGTGCCCGGTAGAAGGCCGAGGCGCGCTCGTATGCGAGCGCTTCGTTGTTGACGAACCCGTTTGCGCGGGCAGAGTGGATGGCCTTTTCGTATAGGCGCATCGCGTCGAGTTCGCGGCCCTCGATCCGGGCAATTTCAGCGCCGACTAGGGCGGCGCGGTTCTCGAAGTTCTCCGGGCAGTTCTGCGCCCAGATATCGATTTGTCGCTGATGAGAGGCCATAGCCTCCAAGTGCCGCTGGCATTCATTGGGTGATGCAACATCGCAGGAGGCCGCGTGGCTCAGCGCGCCATAAAAGTGAGCTTCCGCCGATTCAAGAAAGGACTGCGATGTCCACAATAGGCGTTGCGCGTTCGATGATGCGTCGATGGCCGCTGCATAATCTCCAGCGAGGAAGCGCGCCTGCAGCTTTCGTGTCCAGTACCAGCACTCAGCGAAAACCAAACGAGGGTCGCTCGAGAAACGGTGCTCGAACTGCAGTTCATCGAATTGCTCGCCGTTCAAGCAACCGAAATTCACCGTCAAGCCTCGGAGCGTGCGGATCAGCGCAAGCTGGGTTATGATGATATCGATCGACTGACCGAAAAGGGTTTTCTGCGCAAACGCGAGCCCTTGTTCGGCTTCGCTTTGCACGTCCACAAGCCGATCACCAGCCGCGAGCAGGTTCTCAATCAGGCAATACCACGAATATGACGCCTGCATCAGATCGCCGATGGAATTCAGAGCGTTAAGCGCCTGACGAATCAAATCGCGGCTCATCCGCCAATGATTGGTCCAGGACATTATGAGAACAGCGAAACCCAAATGTGTGCGGGCCTGGAACCTCTTCAGGCCACGCCTTTCGACCAGGTCATAGCCGAGCCGACCGAACTGAAGGCCAGCCTTGTAGTTGCCAAAACGTGGTCCGGTGATCCCGCCAACGTGGACGTAGGCATGACAGGATGCGTCCGTGTTGCCGTGTTCAAGGCTAAGATTGACCATCTTCCAGAGAAGCAGAGAAAACAGATTTTCATCTGTAAACCGCGCAGGCGACAGGGACTTGGTCAGAACATCCAGAATGGCTATGTGTTCGGGTTTACTCATCGATGGCAGATCGATGAGTTCCTCAATCTCGCGACCTCCAAGCAGCGACCATGTCCGTTCGTATTCTCGCCTCGCTTGCTCTTCGGTCGGGTGAGACGGACACTCGATGCCGAGATAATGGAGGTGGGAGAGACAAACGTCGACCGCTTGGTCGCTCTGATTCAGCACCGTGTACAGATCGATCCGCAAGCAGGCGACGGTCGCTCTATCGACAGCATTAGCCGCGCGCGACGAAAGCATCGTCAACCGCGTCTCCGCCGCTGCCAGTTCGCCTGTCAGGAATTCGCACTCAGCACGGTGCAATTCGAGCGCGAAGATGAGATCCGGTCGGCGCTCCCACTCGTCGTCTGACAAGAGTGCCGCGCCGGCAATGAGATAGCTCAGGGCAGAAACGTAGGCCGTGGAAGCCTTGGCGCGCTTGCCAGCGATCAGGTTTAGTTCCGCCAGTTGGTCCTTCTCCTCGCGTGATGTGATCAGAGCAGCACCGCGGTTGAGTTGGTTGACGATCTCAAAGATCGCTTCCTCCCGCTTTTCCGGTGGCGTATGTTCTGCCAGCCGCCTCCCTATCCGGAGATGAACCTCAGCGCGCTGCGTTTCCGGGATCAGTGAGTACGCGGCTTCCTGAACGCGGTCATGGATAAACTTAAACTGGCCCTCCTGGCGCTCGACCATCTCTGCACGGACAGCTTCAAACAAAGCCGACGAGACCTGGGTCTCCCCTGTGTTGTACACTAGTGATAGCGTAGTGACCCTCGCCGCGTTTCCGAGGCACGCGAGCTGCTGCAACGCTTTCTGCGTTTCGGCCGGCAGGCACTTCAGCTTTCCAACCATAAGGTCCACCACGTTGTCGGTGTACCCTTTGGCGTGAATGCGCTCGAGGTCCCACGACCAGCGGTCGCGGGCGTAATCAAAGGTGAGTAGGCCCTCCTGCTCAAGCGCCAAGAAAAACTGGATCGCAAAAAATGGATTGCCGGCGGTCTTGTCGTAGACCGTTTGTGCCAGTGGAAGGGCACTTTCCGGCTCGGCTTGAAGGGCGTCCGTTATCAAC
>JAFAHI010000418.1 GCA_019237325.1 Verrucomicrobiota bacterium
TCTTCGGCTGGATCCATGACGCAAAGGGTTGTCGCTTTACCGCTCCAACCAAAAGCACCGAGCGTTCCCAATGTGCCTGCCAGGCCGTTGTTGGTACGGACGGCGACACCAAGTCCAAAGCCATATCCTTCGGTATAGGTCCGATTCGTTACCGGTTTGCCTCCAAGATGATCAACCGTCATTTGCTCGAAGGCTTTTCGGCTGAGGATTCTGACTCCGTTTAGTTCTCCTCCGTTGCACAGCATCTGGGCGAAACGGCTGTAATCTTCGATGGTCGAAAACAGGCCGGAACCGCCCATGGGAAATTTCTTTTGTCCCTCAATCTCTTCAAATTCGAAACGTTGCACCTGTTGGAGGTCGCCGTTCGTTCCATGTTCATAAACCTTGGCCAGGCGATCTCGCTTCGCATCCTCAACCCGAAAACCGGTATCCGTCATCCCTAGAGGCTCAAAGATGCGCTCTTGGAGAAAAAGGTCGAATGGCTGGCCGCTAACCACCTCGACAACTCGCGCCAAAATGTCGGTGGAGAAACCGTATTCGTACGCCGTGCCAGGCTCTCTTTTTAACGGCAGGGTTGCCAATATCCGGACGAGACCAGCTAGTGACTCGGCCTTCTCCAGACCGGAGATCTGATAGAGTTCGTCAATTGGTTCCTCGTTATCCCCATAGGTGAAGCCGGACGTATGGGTAAATACATGATGGACGTTTATCGGGACCTCCGCTGGAATCAGTTCGCGGTGCTGGGCGTTCCCGCCCACAAAGATCCGCATGTCGTTGAACTCAGGAAGGTACTGTTTGATGGGATCGGATAATCCTAGTCTCCCTTCTTCAATCAGGTTAAGGGCGGCCACACTGGTGATGATTTTCGTTAGAGAATAAATCCGGACAATTGTATCCCCTGCCATCGGCTTTCCCGCCTGCCGGTCCCGAGATCCAACTGCGAGAAAATCCGCAACTTCGCCTTTGCGGAGCAAGAGGACGCTGATACCCGCATGTTTTCCTTCGTGTACGAACGATTCGATTTGTCGATGAAGCCGTTCAAGCCGTTGGGATGAGAGCCCGAGCTTTGCGCTGGTAGTACCGGATAACGCTGCGGTGGTGGTCACGGCGGCACGTTAGCATCGCTGAACATGTCTGTCCCTAAAACAGACATGTCGTAATCGTCCTTGTCCTCGAGAGAGGAGGCACGTTCAGGTGATGTGCCATCGCCCACCGCCTGGAGGGGAGCCGCTTTGGAATGCGTACGGCGACCTCGCGTATTCGTATCGGCGCGCGATCCGAAAAATGTTGCAGCAGGCGGCTCCCGCGAATTACCCGGCGCGATGCAGCTCTGCGATCCGACTATAAAGGAATCGAAGGCCACGCGTGAATGCATCGCGCTGGGTGTTCGCGGGAGCCGCCTGCTTTCACGCGTTTCGGCCGTATTAGCTTGAGGCGAAAATCGAGGTGTGACCGGGCACATTCCAAAGCGGCTCCCCTCCAGGCGCTTGGGCGATTGCACATCACATGAACGTACCATCGCTGTCGAGGACGAGGACGAGAACATTCTCCTATGTCTTAGACTCAAGGCGCTTGAGATAGTTCCTTCGACCCCGCATTGATGAAATCGCAGACACTCCCGATCCAAAGGCCGGGCTGGTCTTCAAAAGCCAGATGACCTGAATTTGGTAGGATGACCAACTTCGAGCCGGCGATCTTTTCGTGCATTTCCTTGGAAAGAGATGGATCACATTCATCATGATCGCCGCAGATAACCAGAGCCGGCACTTTAATTGTCGGTAAGCGATCGACGTACTCGGCCGATTTCAGGTTCCCGTCGATCACGAACTCGCCGTCAGAGCCCCACATCTCGCGGTAGAGTTCCCAGTTCATGCCTTGGTTGTCAGTTAGTGGATCGTAGTTCGAATCGGGATGCGCTCCAAAAAGGAACGGGAAATACCCGTCACCCCAAGCCAACTTCATGTACTCCTCAGAATAACGGCCATGCTCCCAGATCGTGCCCTTCCCATAGAGCCCCGCCTTTTCCAATTCATCGAGTCGAGCCAATTTGTCCGGCGGCATCTGCGCTTTCTCATGACCGAGGACGTCATTCATCTCTTTGGTCGACGGAAATGTCGATGCCAAGATGAGGTGGCTAAGATTCTTTTGATATTTGAGGGAGTAAGCCTGGGCTAATACCCCGCCATAGCTATGTCCCAGCAAACTGATCTTGCCGAGCCCAAGTGCATTTCGGACCGCTTCGACATCTTCTACCATATTTTCCACTGTGTACTGATGGACATCCTCAACGCGTTCGGAACGGCCAGATCCCCGCTCATCAATGAAGATGAGGCGATTCGTTCGAGCTAACGGTAGTAGCCATGGAAGAAAATAGTCGTGAGAGGCGCCGGGCCCACCATGCACAACCAGAAGCGGTGAACCATGGCCCATCTCGACGTAATAGATCATCACCCCGTGTGCATCGACGAAACCCTCCTGAAGCTGGTAAACATTCGGCGCAGCTGCGAACGCCGGCGTCGCCGATCCTAAGATAGCTGAAACCATGAAAAGCAGGCTGAGAGAACCCTTCATGGAGCCCATTCTATGCTCGATTGCCGGTTGAAACGCAGCAACTTTCTGGGTCGGGCTTGGTAAACTAAGGAGTAATGGGCAAATGGAGTGTTGGAGCAATGGAGTGATGGAGTGATCCCGAAGGGCGAGTTGGATCAAAAGGATTCGTCTCAAGCGGATAGGCACTTCCTCTTCGCCGTCAGCGCTGCGCGCATTTGATCCCCATCACTCCAGCGCTCCATTACTCCAACACTCCATTCGCCCATTGCTCCATCACTCCATTTCTCCACCTCTCCGCCCTTGCAACCGTGTCTTCTCCAGGCGACGTTCGAGGACCTTTACGCCTTCGTTAGTATGACGATTACTGTTTCCCCCGAAGATCCCCGTGCTCCCGAAGCCCAAGCGCTGTTGAATGCTTTTGTCGACGAGGTTCGGCACCGGTACGAAGCGGCCCCCGCGGATGTCGGTTATTTCGATCCAGAAGTGGTTTCGGTTCCGAAAAGCGTCTTCTTGGTGGCGCGCGTTGAGGGCCGGGCCGTTGGCTGCGGCGCCCTTGTCCCATTGGAAGACGACGTCGTCGAAATTAAGCGGATGTTCGTTCTTCCTCAGGAACGAGGACACGGCATCGCCAAAAAAATTCTGGATCGGTTACAAAGTCTTGCCCAGGAGTTCGACTACGATCGTATCCGTCTTGAGACCGGTACGAAACAGCCCGAGTCGATCGCTCTTTATGGTAAGTCCGGTTTCTATCGAGTCCCGAACTTTCCGCCGTTCGAAAACGACCATACCGCAGTCTGTTTTGAGAAGCGGATTTAGTGAGCCGAGAGCATCGGCGTAATAGGCCACGGTCGGGGCGTTGCATTCCGCGTTATCGAACGTGCCGATATCCCGACGCGCTGGGAATTGTTTGCAGCTGCACGCTCTGTTAGCTGCGACGCCCTGCGGCACGGCGCTCGCTTAGCATCCTCGGCGTGGATGATGCGCCGGGTGGTTCTACGTGCGTGGGAGCAACGGCCGAATATGGTTTGGGCTAGACCTAGCGATAACCCGGATCGTGTCTGGAGGTCAGAGATCGCCAATGTGGCTCCCTCGGAGGTTTATTAACGCGCAGACAACGCTTCTTTCAATGCGCACCAAAAATTCCACTAAACTGTACCTGTCCAATGCATGCATTCGTGGTTACCGTCCTGGCCACGTACTTCAAAACTCCACTACTCCATCACTCCATTTCTCCATCCCTTCACACACCATGGAAAACATCGAGGACCGTTTAACTAAGCTTGGCATTACGTTGCCCACTTTGCCGAAGCCGATGGCAAACTACGTGCCGTTCACCCTGGCCGGTAATGTTCTTTATGTCTCGGGTCAGGGTCCAAAAATAAAGGAAGGCGAATGGGTTCGCGGACAAGTCGGTAAAGATCTCACGGTAGAACAAGGCTATGAAGCCGCCCGATTGGTCGGCATTCAACTCTTAGCCGTAATTAACGGTGCGCTCGGTTCCTTAAACCGCGTAAAACGGATCCTGAAAGTTAACGGATTCGTTAATTCCGGTCCGGGATTCGGTGATCAGCCAGCGGTGATCAATGGTTGTTCCGACCTTTTTGTCGAGTTGCTCGGCGATGCCGGCCGCCATGCTCGCACCTCGATCGGCGTCAGCAACCTTCCTCAAGGCATCGCAGTTGAGATCGAGGCCATTGTGGAGATCCATCCGGAAGGGAGCTAGCTCCGGACTATTAATCCAAGACTTAGGCACAGAAATTTCGCAGGAACCATCTTTAGCGGCAATAGTCTGTGTCCGGCCTCCTATCCTAGACGAACTCGATTCCAGACCGGCAAAAAAAGAAATCAGAAAAAAGAATGCGGCCAGACAGGACTGCAATGCAAAGGCAACTGCCATGACAATGCCGCAGCCCTTACCGGTCCCTGTCTTCGCCCGAACGGCAATAACAATTCCGACTATCGCCAGCCCCAGCAACACGAGCAGTATTAAGACCTGTACACCGAGGCTAATGTAAAAGCTGGAGTTGTGCGTGACGTCTTGGGATCCCATGGCCGGACCCTCTTATCACAAAACCAAAAATTTCACCACAGAGACACAGAGGACACGAAAGACAGCCGAACGATCGAAACCGCACATCCAAAGATAAAAGATCCGCAGATTACACAGCTTACGCAGATTCGGGTTTAAGGTGAGTCGCACGCTGGGGCTAACGACTCGGTAAGTATAGCTGAGGTTCGCTGATTTCAGCTTTAGTCACAGGGAGCGCGACTTTAGAATAAGCCAGCAAGAGTCCCGCTCCCTGACGTCGAGGTATAGATGCGGTTTCTTAGCTCTGCAGCGTGACCCGCCTCAAACCCGAATCTGCGTAATCTGTGTAATCTGCGGATCTTAATTTCGGTTTTCGCGCCTCTATCTGCGGTTCCTGTTTCTCTGTGAACTCTGTGCCTCTGTGGTGAATATTAGTTTATGAGCGCGGCGGTTATTTCCAGAACGGCTGAATCGGGAACCACTCTCAATGCAAGGGATGTTCAGAGTGTGATCGAGCAAGTTTGTCCGGCCAAAGACTATCGAGGAAAACGCGTCCTGCTCATCGTCCCGGATGGAACTCGCACCGCGCCGATCGGTTTGCTGTTCAAGACGCTACACGCTCAGATCGGATCGGTGACAAGCGCATTCGACATATTGATCGCGCTGGGGACACATCCTCCGATGAGCGAACAAGCGATCTGCGAGCGCTTAGAAATCTCCGGCAGCGAACGGTCGGCACAATACGCGAATGTAAACGTCTTTAATCATCAATGGGACAATCCGGATGCACTTCAGGAAATCGGCATCATTCCGGAAGAGGAAATCGCCCAGCTTTCAAACGGCCTCTTTTCGATGCCGGTTGAGGTCAAAATAAACCGGCGGTTATTTGAATATGATCAGGTGATCATTGTGGGCCCGGTCTTCCCACATGAGGTCGTCGGCTTTTCCGGTGGTAACAAATATTTGTTCCCTGGGGTATCCGGTCCCGAGGTGCTAAATTTTTTTCATTGGCTCGGTGCGGTCATTACCAATCCCATGATCATTGGCCACAAATGGACCCCGGTGCGCCGGGTTGTCGATCGCGCCGCCGGCATGGTCCCGATCAGTAAACTTTGTTTTTGCCTGGTAGTCGATCATAGCGAACTTGCCGGCCTCTTTGTGGGTTCACCGGAGGCAGCTTGGTCTGAAGCCAGCGAGCTATCGCGGCAGTACCATATCACCTGCAAAAATAAACCGTTTCACACCATCCTGTCGTGTGCGCCGCACATGTACGACGAGCTCTGGGTCGCAGGCAAATGCATGTACAAATTAGAGCCGGTCTTGGCGGATGGCGGCGAGCTCATTATTTATGCGCCACACCTTAAAGAGATCTCTGTTACCCATGGCAAGCTCATCGAAGAAATCGGTTATCATTGCCGGGATTATTTTTTGAAACAATGGGATCGATTCAAAGATTATCCCTGGGGTGTCCTCGCCCATTCCACCCATGTTCATGGTGTCGGCACTTACGAGAACGGGGTAGAAAAATCCCGGGCCCGGGTCACGCTAGCCACCCGCCTTTCCCCCGAGCTCTGCCAGAAAATCAATTTCGGCTATCG
>JAFAHI010000491.1 GCA_019237325.1 Verrucomicrobiota bacterium
ATCGACTACGCCGGTATGACCGACCATATCCGGGTTAGCAAAATTCAAAATGACCAGGTCATAGTCTTTCAGTCGCTTCACCACTTCAGCAGTGACTTCTTTCGCGCTCATTTCCGGCTTGAGATCATAAGTGGCGATTTTCGGCGAAGGAATGATTACCCGATCCTCGCCTTCGAATGGCGTCTCAACTCCGCCGTTAAAGAAGTAAGTGACGTGAGGATATTTCTCAGTCTCGGCGATCCGCAATTGGCGTTTACCGGCATCGCTCACAACCTTTCCCAGAATATCGTCCAGCAATTGAGGATGAAAAACTGCCGGACATTGATAGGTCTCATCGTACACCGTTAGCGTCACGTATTGCACTTGGACAAACGCTCCCCGATCGAAGTCGGAGAAATCAGGAAAGAGAAATGCGCGCGAAAGTTGTCGAGCGCGGTCCGCCCGAAAATTAAAGAAGAACACCACATCACCGTCCCGGACCCGTGGTTGATCCGGTAGGTCGAAAATTAACGGCTTCAGAAATTCATCGGTCTCGCCCGCGTCATACCGTTTCCGAACCGCCGTTTCCGGGTCGGACTGACTGACTTCGCCTCTCCCCCAAACAATGGCGTCCCACGCGAGTTTGGTCCGGTCCCAACGCTTATCGCGGTCCATCGCGAAATAGCGGCCAATCACCGTCGCGATCTTAGCACCGGTGTCGTGAATCCCTTTCTGGACCGCTTCGAGATAACCGGCGCCACCGGTCGGCGAAGTATCGCGGCCGTCGGTGATCGCATGAACCAGAATGTCCTTCACCTCGGCTCGAGCAGCAGCTTGCACCAGGGCGATCAGGTGATCCTGATGACTATGAACCCCTCCATCCGAAACCAATCCAAGAAAATGTAACCGTGATTGTGTCGCTTGGGAGAACGCGTCCGCCAAAACCGGGTTCTGGTCCAACTCTCCCTCCGCAATCGCTTTATTAATCCGGGTCAGATCCTGATAAACGATCCTCCCGGCGCCAAGGTTCAGATGTCCCACTTCCGAGTTGCCCATCTGTCCTTCCGGCAGTCCGACGTCCATTCCGCTGGCGCTCAAACGGCTCATCGGATACGTCTGATACAGATCATCGTGGAATGGGGTTCGGGCGAGCAGAGTCGCATTTCCATCCGCTTCGGCTCCCTCTTTGCCATCAGGATTAATCCCCCAACCGTCGCGGATGATTAGAATAACGGGTTTACTCATATGTGAGACGTGAGATGTGAGAGGTGAGAAGTGATTCGTGGAAGGCGCGTCTACCGTGGACCAGCCCGATTACGAAGAAGCCTTTGACGGCGTGAGGCCCGTTTAGGAGGCGGCCTAGTTCACCACGGAGACACAGAGTGCACGAAGAAAGGGGCAATTTTTCGTCGCTTTTCTCTGTGAACTCTGTGTCTCTGTGTCTCTGTGGTGAAATTCGATCGTTAACGTTTAGCGGCTTTGGCGGCGTTTTTCTTTCTCTGAAGATAATCGCGCCGACGACGGCGTTTTTCGACTTTGTTGGATTGTTTACCCATTGAGTTTGCCCTTACGAGTGCGGGGCGAGGATGTCAAATGGGAGGCGGCTAGGAACGACGCGACGAAGGGGCGACACAGCAACGCGGCGAAAGAGCCAGAACGATGCGAGATCACCGTTAACGACGGGGGCGCCTCTCACATTTCGGCTTTATTAGCCAGAGGTCTGCTCGATCGATCATTTTCACGATCTGGGAGATTATCTTATCGCAGACGTCGTCGTTTTCTTCGAAGGTCTCGCTCCCGATGTAATCGTGCCGAAAAGCGATTTCGAGATGCACCTGCGTTTCAGCCGCTTCCGTTTCTGCATCGTTCAGCTTGGACACAAATGCGGCCTCATACCGCCTTTTCCTCCAGGTTCGCACAAATCGAACGGCTAGACCTTTTGATCTGGTCCGTTAACGCGAAACGCTCGTCGCTAGGGAAGCCCTTAGTCAATTCTGTTATCCGCATAACCAATGACATGGCTTCCTGATAAACGTCTAGCTCCCTGAAATGGCGTATTGATTTCATGCCCCTCCTTAGCCATTTCTACTAGGAGACGCCCAGCGCGAATTTTGTCAAGCCGCACCCGGGGGGGCGTCGCTGCAACGTCATATCGCCGTGTCGCCCTATCGCCGCGTCGCCGTGTCGATCCGCCCCCTACTCGCCCGCTGCTACTAACTCGCCTGCGGGCGGCGCTTCGATATGAAACTGCTCAGGCTTGGGGCCTGGGCCGTTGACGTGGGTTCTTCCCCAGTAATCGCTGAAGGTTTCTCCCTGATACCGGTCGCGAACGAATTCTTCGAGAAGCTCACGCACTCGATCCGGAATTTCCGCAATGGGAACTGACTTCTGTTGCAGGCCGACCAAACGTTCACCCGTAAGCGAGCCGCCTACGTAGAACGCATATTTGCCCGGTCCTCGACCGACGAACGCTATATCCGCATTGTAAGGGCGAGCACAGCCGTTTGGGCAGCCGGTCATGCGGACCAAAATCGGTTCTTCCGAGAGCCCGAGGTCAGCCATAACCCCTTCAATTTTATCCAGAACATCTGGGAAAGCTCTTTCGCTTTCCGCTAAAGCCAAACCGCAGGTGGGCAAGCCAACACAAGCCTGCGCTAGCTGGCGGACTGGAGTCAGGTCTTCCGGCCGCTGAACGCCGTGCTCTATTAATATCTTATCAACCGCCGGCTTTTGCGCGGGATCGATATTGTAAAAAATTAAGTTACAATTGGTGGTTAATCGAACTGGAAAACCGAACTGTTGCGCAATCTTAGCAAAGGCGCTCCGAGTGTTCACTCCTTCGGCATCCTGAATCCTCCCCTCCTGGATCCAGAGCCCACAAAACAGTTTTCCATCGCCCTGCTGATGCCAGCCCAAGATGTCGCTCACCGTGTCCCATCGAATCTCCCTTGGAGCCTGGAGAACGAACGGCAGTCGAGCTTGTACCTCCTGTCTGAACCACTCAACCCCTTTTTCGTCGATCAGATATTTCAGCCGGGCGCGTTTTCGATCCGTCCGGTTACCGTAATCACGCTGCACCGTGACAATCGCAACGGCGGTTTGAATCACCTGATCGCGTCCCACGTAACCTAGAGGTTTGGCTAGAGCCGGGTAAGTATCCTGTTTGCCGTGGGTCATGCCGAAGCCGCCGCCCACCACGACCGTGTATCCCTTGACCTCCCCCGCCTCAACCTGGGCAATAAAGCCGAGATCGTTTGCATAAACGTCGACGTCATTCCGCGGAGGAATCGCGATCGCGATCTTGAACTTACGGGGAAGGTATTGCTTCCCATAGATTGGCTCTTCGGTCGTGCCGGTGGCCTCGGATGAGCGGGAGCTCATCCCTACCGCATCAAGTTTCTCGTCGTTCAGCCAGATGTCAGCGTAAGCCGTTGATCTCGATAGGAAGGCTTGGCTGATCTCTTTCGCCAAGTGTTGAGCATCTCGGTGAGCGGGATCAGCAATCGGTGCAGCCGCCGCAATCGTGTTTCGCACCACGTCGCCGCAAGCGCCCCAGGTCGTCACTCCGGACTCATTGATCCGCCGAATACATTCCTTTAGATCGCCTTTTAAGACGCCATGCGTTTGAAAACCTTGGCGGGTCGTAATGCTGAGGGTGCCATTGCCGAGCTCTCTCGCGATCTTGTCGTGCTCGAGATACTGCGCGGCGGTTAAATCTCCACCCGGCAATTTTGAA
>JAFAHI010000507.1 GCA_019237325.1 Verrucomicrobiota bacterium
TCCTCCTACCATCTTCGTCGACGTACCAATCGATGCGCAGATCGCTCAGGAAGAAATTTTCGGGCCGGTTCTGTCGGTGCACCAGGCCGGCGATCTAACCCAAGCGGTCGAAATGGCAAATTCGACTCCATTTGCTTTGACCGGGGGACTCTACTCCCGCAGCCCGGATAATATTGCGAAGGTACGGAACAATTTCCACGTAGGGAACCTCTATATTAATCGATCCATCACCGGCGCCATCGTTGGCCGCCATCCGTTCGGCGGTTTTCATATGTCCGGCGGCGGCACAAAAGCCGGTGGCCGCGATTATCTGCTCCATTTCACGTTTCCACGCGTGGTAACGGAGAACACGCTGCGGCGAGGGTTTGCCCCGGATACTTCGGAAGTGAGAAGTGATTAGTGAGAGGTGATTGGTGATTGGTGGGGCCGCAAATCACTAATCATTTCTCACGCGTGAACGTCACGATCCCATACCGCATGGCGCCTATCCGATAAGCCAGCCACAGCCGTACTACCGTGAGCGCGAAGATCCGATTGCGTCGTCGTGGATCTAGGAGGAAGGCGCGGTAACGACTATCCGTCAACAAACTGCCGATCATCCGCCTGAAAATAATGCCCCAGGTACGGCGGACTGCGCGGGTGCAGTCTTGAGTGTTAACTACTCCAAATCCGGCAGCCTTTGCCGAGGCGACCAATTCATTGAGGGTCGGCAGACAGGGAAGCCTGCCTTCATCACAGATTGGTCGAAGCAACCAGGCAACCTCCATCGCCGATGGGGCTTCACTGCTTAGCCAGGCGCAGACGACAAAACGTCCCCCCGCTTCCAACACCTTGTACGATCTACGAAAAAACTCGTCCCGATCGGGCATGTGTTCGGAGCTTTCGATCGCGATTGCCGCCTGAAAACTTTGGGGAAAATCGGCGGTAAGCCAATCAGCTATCAAATATACCGGATTTGCGCCGGCAGTGACACCCTGGGCATAAGCGTGTTGAGCCGAAGAAAGGGTGATAGCGGTCACTTCGGCGCCGTAGTGCTGAGCCAACTGCCGAGCGGCTGCGCCGTAACCACACCCGATATCGATTACATGATCGCCGGGTTTGATCTGCGCTTCCTTCGCCACGACATCTACCAGACGGCGCACCGCGACCTCAGAGCTTTCCTGACCACTGACCCAAATCCCGTGGTGCACATGTTCACCCCAAAGCTCTCGATAGAAAACATCTAGTTCGTTGTAATGATCCGCGACAACCGATGCATCGAATTGGGACGCTGCCGAGATCAAGGGTGTGACGGTTTAAAATTGCGGAGCCGTAACAAGCTCCGGAGGAGCGACATCCTTATAGCTGCGCCACGCCCAATTGCGGTCAGCTCCGTAGGAGCGACATCTGATTGGAGATCGTAAGGTGGAAGCACGCGAAATTAGCATGAGATGCCGCTGCTACGCAGCTTACGCATTTTGGATCGGGATAGCTATAAAGATGTCGCTCTTACGGAGAATGAACAGAGATAATACTCGGAGGGATCGCTGCCTGCCCACCATAGCCTGTGTGAACTAGACCGCGATACTAAGTTGGATTCGGCGACGGCGGATCCTCGCGATCCGCCGTTCCCGAAGGTGCCCGCGCTAACCAACCGAGTAATTCGAATAGCTCAAAGCAGTGGAACGTCGCTACGGCGCGCGAGGACGCGCGCCCTCCCTTGCCGGGGCGGTGAGCGCGGATCTTCAAGCCGTACGCTTCTTCTTTCCAAGAGCAGTTCTTACCATTAGCAATTCGCTGACGTTCTCAGGAGTAAATAGCCCAACCAATCGCCCGGTATTATCCAGAACCGGCAACGCCGCCACCCCAGCCTGTCTAACGAAGTCAAGAGCGCGGTCAAGACTGGTTTGGGGAAGAACGGTTGGTAAACCTTTCACCATAACATCGGTCACCGGTGTATCAGCGCCGCTGTTGCGGAGGGCGACGAGCAGATCATGCTTGGTGAGCAAACCGGCGAAACCACCATTGTCGTCCAATACGGGAAACTCATGTTGAGATGTTCCCAGGAGCACGTCGATCGCCTGATTTAAGGTAGACCGATGATCCAGCGTATCGAACCGAGTTACCATCGCGCTCGAAACCGGTAAGCCCGCTGTTACTGACCGCATCTGCACGACCGCCGCTTCGCTTTCAGCCGCCATATAAACGAAGATGGCGATGAGAATCAGGAGAATTTGACCGGTGAAGGCGGCGAAGATCCCTAGCGCCAGGGCTAAGCCTTGTCCAATACCGGCCGCGACCCTGGTCGCCTGGGCATATTCCATGCGGGTCGCTAGAAGCGCGCGCAGCACTCGACCTCCATCTAGAGGAAAAGCTGGGATCAAGTTGAACACCACCATAACAATGTTCGTCCAAAACAAAATCTGGAGCGCGGAATGGGGGTCGGTGACGATCGCGGTTAGATCCAGACCTCCCGTCGCGAGTAGCACTGTCCCCAGGACAATAATAATCACTACATTGACCAGCGGTCCGGCAATCGCGACGACCAGTTCTTGCACCGGCTTTTCCGGCATTCTTTCCATACGGGCAACGCCGCCGATCGGGTACAAAGTGATATCGACCGTCGGAATTCCATACGCTTTCGCAGCGAGAGCGTGGCCGAGTTCGTGTAGCAATACGCAAAGGAAAACCAGAAGCCAAATCAAAACGGCGTTCAATCCCCAACTCGCCCCTGCTCTATGGCCAGCAAAGTACGCCACAAAGCCCAGAAGTAAGAAAAACGTAGCGTGAATCCGGACATCGATCCCTGCGATGCGCGCAATTTTAAACGACCATCTCATTGTTAGGTTGTAACCCTTATTAGGTTGTAACCTTAACTTCTCCTATAAGTTGCAATAATGCTAATCCGACTGAAGGTCCGCGTCACTCCGAACGCCCGAAAGAATATGGTCGTCTCGTGGACCGAGGATGAGATCCGGCTGAAAATCAAAGCGCCCGCCGTTGAAGGTAAAGCGAATGCCGCGCTCATCGAATACCTCTCGGAATTAACCGGTGTGCCGCGCGCGAAGATCCAATTTAAGGCCGGCGAAAAGTCCCGTATAAAATTTGTTGAGATCGATGGACCGGCGCCAGACGAGGTGCGGGATCGGATCAAGGCTCAGGTTGGGACGAGCTCCTGATTACCCGTCGGTAGCGGCGACTGTCCGGCTAGGCACGAGCGCGCTCATGAACAAATTGATGTGTTCGAAATGACCTCGTGAGGCATGACTCTAGGCGCAGTCGCCATCCCATCGTTCGGATGGCGACTGCGCGTGGAGTCGGGCACGGTCAATCGCTCCGTTTTAATTTAGCGGCTGATGAACCTTCACAGGCCTTGTCCGACAGTCGCCGCTACCGAAGGTTGTCGGAGCTCGTCCCTACCGAGGTCGCGCTTTTTGCCTCTCACCTTTCACTTTTCACCTATCACCTTTCACCTTCTCGCCCCCTCTTTGCGTC
>JAFAHI010000563.1 GCA_019237325.1 Verrucomicrobiota bacterium
ACGGCGAAGGTATTTCAGGTTCAATTGGGCCCAGAGATAAAGGCCTTCAGTGGAAGCGGGTTCGTCGCCATGAATTCCGGCCGAGAGATAGATTCCTTCCGTGGTTTCGAGCGCCGGCGAGCGGACACAGAGAAGTTCATATTCGTCCGAAGTGGCGAAAGACTCGCAAAGGAGATTTGCTCTGCGGGCCAAGCTCTTCCACCGACGCGCGAGATAGAGATAATCGTGGGCGCGATGAGCCTGAAAATCGAACGTCATCCGGCTGCTAATTCTTTCAGCAACTTATCGTGTATCCCGCCGAAGCCGCCATTACTAAATACCACCACCGCGTCGCCTGTGCTCGCCAGCGGTTTAATCCGCTTTATGATGTCGTCGATGTTGGACTCATAGAAGGCAGGCTTGCCGGCTTCTTGGATCGTTTTGATCACTTTGACAGGGTCCAACCGGTCATTGGCCGGCAGTTGATCGAGCCGAGCCACCGGCGCCATTACTACTCCATCCGCCAGGCTGAGCGCTTCCGGTAATTCGTTCTGGAACACCGAACGTCGGGTGGTATTAGTCCGGGGTTCGAAGATGGTCCAAAGCCGGCCTTTGGGATAGCGGCAACGCAAGGAGAGTAAAGTCTCTCTAATCGCAGTGGGGTGGTGCCCAAAATCGTCGATAATTTTGATCCCGTTAACTTCTCCACGAACCTCTTGCCTCCTGGCGACCCCGCTGAAACTCCTGATTGCCTTTTGAACTACCCCAGTCGGAATTCCGTAAGCTTGGGACACCGAGATCGCCATCGCGGCGTTGCGGACGTTGAAAGCGCCCAGCAGTTGCATCTCGAAGGTGTCCGCCCCGAGCGTGAAAGTTGAGCCGTACTCATGATACTCCACGTTAGTGATCCGGATATTTGCCGACTCCGAAAAGCCGATACTGGATACGGGAGCGAACGAATGCTCCGTCACGGTTGCGCAGCGGGGGTCTTCTGCGTTGATAAAAATCCGGCCAGATCGTGGGACCACGTTTACCAAACGCCGAAAGCTCAGCAGGATTTCCTCTAAATTCTGGAAGATGTCCGCATGATCGAACTCGATGTTATTAATGACTAACGTCTGCGGCAGGTAATGTAGGAACTTCGAGCGCTTGTCGAAAAACGCGGTGTCATATTCGTCGCCTTCGATCACGAAATAGGGTGAATCAGGAAACTCAGCACCTTGTCCCAAATCCTTGGCGATACCACCGATTAAGAAACCTGGTTCCAGTCCAGCGGTGCGGAAGACCCAGGTAATCAGCGAGGTGGTGGTCGTTTTACCATGGGTTCCGGTGACCACGACGTTCTGTCTTCCCTGCAGAAAGAATTCTTTTAGCGTCTCAGGAAGCGATCGGTACAGAAGGTTGCGGTCTAGGACCGCTTCCAGTTCCGGGTTCCCTCGGGAGATGGCATTGCCGATCACAACCAAATCAACGTCAGCCGGTAAATGTTCGGGACGAAATCCACTGGCGATCGGGATTTCTTTGGCGGCCAGGAAAGTGGACATTGGAGGATAAACATTATCGTCGGAACCGGAAACGATATACCCACGATCGCGGATGGCGGCAGCGACCGCTCCCATAGCGGTTCCGCAGATGCCGATAAAATGAATTCGCCGGACAGGTTTAAGCATTAATACAAAACGACTTATGGTTTACCAATCTGGAGCCGGCACTTACTCGGTTTTACGGCCTTTACACGCTGTAAGTGCCTGCAAATTGCGTGCCTGCAGATCGGACCTCGACACTATGCCGAAGGTCAGCGGAAGCGAAAGGCGAAATTCGAGTAATCGAGAAACGGAGGAGCTGGGAGCTAGAATCTAGGAGCTAGGAGCGGGGGCCGCCCGTAAAGCGCGCGTTCCCGCGGCCGCGGGCGCTAGGCGGTGAAGAAGATCTTAGCGACCCGACTGAGCCAGCCGAAGTCCTGGAATGCCAGGCCTAGGCGCTCGTCCTGAGAACCCACAGCACTTAGGCGCGACAGAATCGGGGACTCATTCAGTACCTTATCTGCGCGCCGTATGGTCTGACGCACGTTCAGCGATGGGTTTACCCTACGAGTGCCGAGACATCCAGTTTGGCGATACCGCGGTTTGTGTCTTTGGTGTCGGGAAACTGACGGACGGCAGCCACCAGTGCTGTGCCGTTCGGATACCATTTGGGGTGGTTCGCATCCCATTTATTCCAGCATCTGAATCAGCGCTTGATCGCCATTGAGGAGATAGAAGGCAACAAAGGTCATCGGTTCTGTATCTGACGCATTGCCAAAATTGGCGATGATTGCGCCGGCGGCTTCATGGAATGCAGACCCGGCAGGCAAAATCTGTTCGGCTTCTCCTTCTATCTGGTAGGTGGCGGTTCCTTCCACAATATATCCTAAGACTGCGCAAGGATGGAGATGCCGTCCCGATTGCTGGCCCG
>JAFAHI010000164.1 GCA_019237325.1 Verrucomicrobiota bacterium
GAACTGGTGCCGGTTTATCGACCAGCGCAACGAACTAACATCGGTCGCCCTTCAGGTCGAACTTCTTGGGGCGTCTTACCCAGGCCTGAAGACCTGGGCTGTTCTGTTTTAGCCATTTCATGGCATCGAGAAATCAAACAATTGATCGCAAAATCCATCCAATGTCCGCTCGCTTGCCGCAGGAATGCGTCGCTATGCGGACATTCCTATCAAAGCACTCCCATGGGCAGTACGGAAGCCATTCGTATGCAATGGCCTCCTACGGATTAGATCCGGCAGAGGTGAGCGAGCGCTTTAACTTATACAGAGAACGCTTCGGCTTAACGAACATCCGCTGAGAATGATTAAAGATGATGGACGCTTACTAACGGTTCTTCGTCTCTGCCGGTCAAACAATTGACCGCGGGGGCCGTGCCGACTTTTCTAAACGTTGCCGGGCAGTTTCACTATTGAACTAAGGTACAATTGCGTCGGCGCGGTTACTTATTAATCCTGGTTAGCCGCGGATGATAGGCAAGCCGGCCGCAATCGATTGGTTCGTCAGATGAGCTGAGGTGTTTCGCTTCAAGCCGTCGCTTGGAGGCCGCTGGATCCAGAATTCGCGGCCACCGGTATCCATGACCTTGGTTAATATAGTTTGGTCTCTGTCCATCTGGGCATGTCTATGCCTGGCGACATTGCATTTAGTCATTTGGTTCCAGCAAACGAATCAATTCGCGTATCTCTTGTTTTCAGTGATTACCGCATCGGTGGCCGCGATTGCCATATGTGAATTGGTATTGATGTCTGCACAGACTCCCCAGGAATATGGGAGGGTAATGTGGTGGGCGCACATTCCCATTTTCTGCCTCGTCGTTTCAACTGTGGGTTTTGTGCGGTTTTATTTCAACGCCGGTAGATGGTGGCTCGGCGTCACTGCCTCTGGTCTCCGGCTGCTGGACCTCATCATGAACTTTTTCGCCACGCCAAATCTGGATTACAAGGAGATCACCAGCCTGCGGCATCTGACCATCTTCGGTGGGGAGACGATTTCGGTTGCTAAAGGAGTGGAGAATCCTTGGATCAAAGTTTCCGAGCTCAGTTCGTTGTTTCTCCTGGTGTTTGTGGCTGACGCGTCTGTCACCCTTTGGCGGCGGGGTAACCCGGGTGAACGTCGTCGGGCTGTCGTCGTTGGCGGGGCCGTTATTTTCTTCATTTTGACCGCGGCCGGGTTTTCAGCACTAATAGAAGCGGGACGGATCAAAGCGCCGTATCTAATCAGTCTACCCTTTTTGGCCATCGTGGTAGCGATGGGCTACGAGTTGAGCTCCGACGTGGTGCGGGCGGCGCGGCTCGCGCGACAACTGCGGGCAAGCGAGGCTGCATCGCGCGAGAGCGAAGAGCGGTTCCGGATCTTGGCTGATACTGCACCGGTCATGGTGTGGATGTCAGGCACTGATATGCTCTGCAGTTTCTTTAATAAGCCCTGGCTCGTGTTCACCGGACGAACCATGGAACAAGAGTTGGGGAACGGTTGGGCTGAAGGCATCCATCGCGACGACGTTAAGCGCTGCCTCGAGACTTACATCGGTAGTTTCAATGCACGACAATCTTTCACGATGGAGTACCGTCTCCGGCGCGCCGATGGGGACTATCGCTGGGTCTTGGATACCGGCGTCCCCCGATACCTGCCTGCGGGGGAGTTTGCTGGTTACATCGGCTCAGTCCTAGACATCACCGAGCGCAGGTTAGCGGAAGAACGATTCCGTCTGGTGGTAGAGGCGGCACCGAATGCGATGATCATAGTCGATACTGAGGGTAAGATTTCGCTGATCAACCCACAGGTCGAATCCGTGTTTGGTTACAGCCAGGAGGAGCTGGTTGGGCAACCAGTGGAGATGCTGATCCCCAACAGTTTCCGATCCGAGCACCCGAACTACCGCCAAGGTTACTTTGCTGAACCGCAAGTACGAACGATGGGGGTAGGACGCGAAGTATTCGGCCGGCGAAAAGATGGCAGGGAGGTCCCAATCGAAATCGGTCTCAGTCCTTTGCACACTTCGGCCGGGCTGTTCGCGTTGGCTTCGATTCTGGATATCACCGAACGCAGACGAAATGAACTGGAATCGGCGCGGCAGCGCAACGATTTGGCCCACCTCTCGCGTGTGGCGCTCTTGGGCGAGTTGTCCGTCTCGCTTGCACATGAACTGAACCAGCCCCTAACTGCCATCCTCAGCAATGCGGAAGCGGCGGAGCTTTTATTGGCGCAGGACGCCGCCGACGCCGGCGACGAGCTTCCGCAAATCCTTCGGGAAATCGTCAGCGAGAGCAAACGGGCCGGCGAGGTTATCCGGCGTCTCCGGGTATTGCTGAAGAAAGGTGATATACGCCGGGTGCCGCTGGATATGAATGAACTGGTTCAGAATGTCTTCAAGTTGATACGAAGCGACTTGATAAACCAGCACATTGCCGTGCAACTCGAGCTCGCGCCACATCTCCCTTTAGTCGACGGTGATGAAGTACAACTTCAGCAGGTGCTGATCAATCTTGTGATCAATGCCTGCGACGCGATGGCGGAGGTTGCGGCAAACGGCCGCCGGTTGCTGGTTTCCACCGACTTCGCCGGCGAGAGCAAGGTACGTGTTTCGGTAACCGACGAAGGCTATGGCATTCCGCCGGAAAAAATCGAGCATATCTTCGATCCATTCTTCACGACAAAGGAAATTGGGACGGGATTGGGCCTCGCTGTCTGCCGCTCCATCATTTCCGCTCACAGCGGTGAGCTAACGGCCATCAACAATCCTCAGTGCGGCGCGACGTTTCAGTTCACGGTGCCCGCCAGTGAAAAAGACACGGAATGAG
>JAFAHI010000376.1 GCA_019237325.1 Verrucomicrobiota bacterium
CCACCGAGAAGACTGAGAGCGAACTCTTTCTAGTATGCCACGTGGTGTCAGTCCCAAGAGAGAGCGCGAATACAAAAAGATCGAGAAGAAGTTCGAGAAGGAAGGGCGTTATAAAGGGCGCGAGGAGGAAGTCGCGGCTCGAATTGTTAACAAACAGCGGGCAAAATCAGGCGAAACTAAGAAATCATCGCGGACTAAGACGAAACGATCCAAGAAGAAAAGTCAATCGCCGTAAACGAGCGGCGGATACCGACTAAACGAAATTGAATAGTATGGGAACAATTCTCCTAATAATCATTATTCTGCTGCTGATCGGAGCATTACCAACTTGGCCTTACAGCAGTGGATGGGGATACTATCCCACGGGCGGACTCGGACTGATTTTTATTATCCTATTGGTCCTGGTCTTGCTGGGCAGGATATAGCGAGGTTACTGACGGGCATTTAGAGGTTTGGTTTGTGGACCAAGCCGTCGAGAACGAGGGCGATGTGTTTTGCACTCGCTCTCGTTCGCTTTGTCTACTCTCTGCCAGGCCGATCTAGTCCGTGAAGATTAGGCCGCCCAGGCAGTCGCGTCGTATGGGAGCAGATACCCGTCGGCCTGGTGGATCATTAGTTACGACCGAAGCTTCTGGACCGCGCGAACAACGGTAGAGGTCAAAGCTCACCCGTTATGCATTCGGCCGTCACGCTTGATGATATTGACGTTGTCGTCGTCGACGATGATGACGATATCCGCTTTGCTCTAGCGCAGTTTCTGGACCAGCGGGGCGCCACCGTGTTTCCTTGCTCAAACGCAGGAGAGGCATTGGAAGCAGTCCGGGATCATCATCCTGATATCGTATTGTCCGATATCGGCCTCCCGGGCAGAGACGGCCTTCAATTATTACAGGACATTCGATCTCTCGACGCGGAGCAGGATCGAAATATTCCAGTTATCGCTATGACGGCGTTCGGCTGGAGTGTGAAGCGAACTCAGAGGCTCTGGGGCGCTTTTCAGGCGCATTTGGACAAACCGTTCAAACCGGATCAGCTGCTCACTACGATCGCTTCAACTCTCGAAGACCAACATTCCCAGTTTCCTGGCTCATGTGAATGACAGAATATGGTCAAGGAAGGTGAAGACTTCATTAAAGCGCAAGGCCAGCCTGATGTCCGTGATGCCGGATTAATCGGCGCCGCTCAGCGAGTAGAACATTACGAAATGGCCGAATATGGAACTGCCCGCACTTTGGCAAAACGCGTCGGGTTGAACGACGTGGCCGAGACACTGCAAAAGACTCTGGAAGAAGAGAGTGCCGCCGACAAAAAACTGACCGAGGTTGCGGAAAGTAATGTTAATGTCACTGCAGCTAGGGTCGCAGGGAAATAGCTAACAGGATCCGGGCGAGTCAGCGACCGGGAGCCGTACCTCGAATTCACTACCTTTCCCTGGACCTTCACTCCGAGCATAGAGATGTCCTTGGTGCAGATCGACCAAACGCTTGGCGACCCCTAAACCAACACCCAGACCCGTCTGAGGCCCGGTGGTCCAAGGTTTTACTTGTGCGAATATTTCGAAGATATGGTCCAAGACCGCGGCCGATATCCCAACGCCGCTATCTTTCACTTTAATCACCGCTTCTCGGTCTTGCCTGGCAAACTCCAGCCAGATCTGTCCACACCGGGTGTTATACTTGATTGCGTTCTGGAGAATACTAGCGATGACTTGTTTGAGCCGAGTCGGATCCCCATAGACGAAAATCGATTCCGCCGGGAGCGTAACTGTCAAAGTCTGACCGGCAGCTTCTATTAGCGGCTGGCTCGCTTTCACCAATGCGCGCAGAACCTCCGTTAGGTCAAGGCACTGCGAATGCAATTCCAGTTTGTTAAGACTAAGGCGGGCTAGATCCACCAGATCGTCAACCAGCTTGGCGATCTGGTGGGTCTGGCGGTCGATCACTTCTAACGCAGATCTAGATTCGGGTGAATGCGTCACCACGGGTCGAAGCAGTTCGATCGCAAATGGAATCGCCGCCAAGGGATTTCGCAGTTCATGAGATAGCACCGCCAGAAATTCGTTTCGCGCCCGATCGGTTTCTTTCAATGCTTCCTCTGCTCGTTTTCGTTCTGTGATATCGAAGAGAATGTTCACCGCACCGATCAGCTTGCCGGACTGATCGTGGATCGGACTGGCAGAAACCGACGCCGTTCGCCGCTCGCCATCGGGACGCTCAACGGTGACTTCGCATTCCAAGTACTCTCGATCATCGCGAAGGGTTAAAGCCGTCCAGCATTCATCGTGAGGGATCGGCTCCCCATTGGAGGAATGAAGCCGGAACGATCCGCAGAAGCGGTCAGCAGGGTCGCACAGTCTCGGCGTTCTTCCCCAAAGACGCACCGCCGGTTGGTTATAATAAGTGATCAATCCCTCTGCGTCGCAAGTATAAGCGGCAGCCGGCAATTTATCTAACAGATGTAGGAATTGCGATCCGCCGCTGCTGATGTCCAAATCAGTGGCCATCTGGTCCTCCTTCGGCAACCTAGGACCGGTTCACGCTTCCGCAAGAAGCTATACAGATTTCGCTCCTACGGAGCTTTTTTTCTCAATCCCGCGCCTGAGAGACTAGGTTCTCGTCGCTTGCTTCCCGTCGCGCCCTTTGCGTCCTCTGCGCGAGGCACTGTAGCAGTTCCGGCTAGATCCGAATGTGCATTTGAGTGCGAATTGAGTTTGTGAACTGGAGAATCATTTCGTGATTCGCGGGCACAACTTGAATGGTAGAAAAGAGCGATGCCAGAGGGTCAGACCTCGATAAACTAGCTGCACTGGCGCTTCCGGTCTTGATCCTGTGCGTCCTCATCTGGGCAAAAGAATTTTTGCTGCCAGTTGTTCTGGCGATCCTGGTGAGCCTTCTGTTGACTCCGGTTGTTTTCCGCCTGGAACGTTGGCGATTTCCGCCAGTGCTAGCGGTGCTGAGCGTCGTCGCGGTCGCGTTTGCGATCATCGCAGGACTTTGCGCGACGGTGTCAATCGAGGCTTTGGACCTGGCGAATTCTTTACCAAAATATAGCGACAATATTCGTGCTAAATGGGCGGCAATCCAAAAAGGACCTCCTGGTCCACTCAATCTGGCATTCCAGAATATTGGTTCTTTAGTCGACGAGCTTAGCAAAGGCGCCGCACCGGCGAAACTGGGTCAAGCGACCGAACCAATGAAAGTGCAGATCGTGAGCGGTACCGATGCGGTCGTGGCATTCATCAGAAATAGTATGACTCCAGTCCTCACTCCGGTGGTCAATTTCGCAGTCGTAGTAGTACTAGTAATCTTCGTTCTCTTGGAGCGGAAGAGGTTGCGCGATCGTTTTCTCCGACTGATTGGCCATTCCCGGTTTGCCACTACAACGCTGGCTATCGATGAAGCTGGAACGCGTTTGAGCGGATTTCTATTGGGCCAGCTGCAAGTGAATAGCGTTTATGCATTCATTCTTTGGGTCGGCTTATCCCTGATCGGGATTCCCAATGCGATACTTTGGGCGATTCTGACCCTTCTTCTGAGATTCTTGCCCTATGTGGGTCTTTGGATCTCCGCCTTTTTCCCTTTGATTTTGTCGGTCGCAATTTCCAGCGATTGGAAAGCACCCCTGCTCACGCTCGCTTTGTATGCACTTCTAGAAGTCGTCACTAATAACTTTGTGGAGCCGATTGTTCTGGGAGGTAGTACCGGTATATCGCCTCTAGCCGTCATCATATCCGCGCTTTTTTGGACCTGGCTTTGGGGCCCAATCGGTCTACTCGTGGCCACACCCCTGGCGGCGTGTCTCGTTGTTCTTGGCCGCTATTTCTCCGGATTTCACTTCTGCAGCGTTTTGCTGGCTGCCGATCCGCCCACTTCTTCTGAAACAAAGCTTCTCCGGTTACTTACGGAAAACCGGACCCTGGAGGCGAAACGTCTGATTCATGAGCTCGATGGACAGCTTTCAGTTAAGCTAGCGGAAGAACTATTGGTTCCCGCGATCCGAGCAATTGAGAATGATTTCCTGCCAAGCACCGCCGCTAGTACCAAGCTTCAGATCTATCGGCAACTCCGTGATTTGATCGAGGAATTGCCAGTACCACCGTCAAACGCGGTTTCATCAGAACCAAAGCAGACCGAGACCAAAGCTAGCGATATCGTCATTTTGCCACACCTTGGGGAAGGAGACGAGATGGTTGGAGCGATTTTGGCGCGTCTGTTAAGAGCGGAAGGGATCAAGACAGAATTGGTTTCTTCGCGAGCCCTCAGACCTGAGCGACTGGAACGCGTGAAGCTGCTACAGCCTAAGCAGATTGTACTTTCTGCAACTCAGTCTGGATCAATCAAGACAATCGAGCGAATGATGCGTGCCACCAACCACGTCTCGCCAGACAGCGTAATTTCTGTTTGTCTCTGGAGTTTACCGAGAGAAGGAGCAGCCCGGTCGATTCGCAAAATCAGAGAATCGTCGCGCGCCGTTTACACAGGGATGGAAGAAGCGGTGCGAAACATTACGGTGGCCAGTAATACAGCGGCTGGGACCGAATCAAATTCGTCCCACGAACTAAATTAATAACCAGTACGGATTTCAGTCAGCGAACACTGATCAGTGTCTTACTGATTACTTGGATCGCTAGGGCATCTTCTTCCAGTCCAACCCCAGAATTCCCGCTTGGCTAGAAAGCGGTGCTAAGAAAGAAGGCGGAATCCCTTGGTCCGGGTGACCCCTCCATCTGATTTGGTAGGAAAGCGTTCGGCGAGAGTCAGCATACGCAACGGATTGAGGTGATACATCAAATCCGGCGGACCTAATTCTTGCCAAAATCTCTTCCTCCGCCGGCTTACCTTTGTCTGCTGTAACCGTAAGCGCAGCTTTGCTGTCTTGCAGACAATGCTGCTCCACCAGCTTCAGTCCCCATAGAATTACCAAACCTAAGCCAAGAGAGACCAGCCCCAGAATGTTCTGGCCACCTCCAAAACAGAGGCCAATTACGGTTACAAACCAAAGCGTCGCGGCAGTAGTAACACCCATGACCATACTATCTCGGCGCACAATTGCGCCTGCACCAATGAACCCCATGCCGGACAAGATTCCCAGAGGGAGGCGCATTATATCCATTACCACAAATGAATCGTGCGTCTTCCCGACTGTCACAATGAGCAGGTTCGTTTGAATCATCGCCACCGACGCGGCAAGACAAGCCAGCATAGTAGTCCGCAGCCCAGCAGGCCCGCCATGCTCGCCGCGGTTAAGACCGATCAAGGCGCCCGCGATGACAGTCAATGCGAGGCGTAGCGCAATATCATTCCATCTTAGCGTCGTCGGCATGACAAGATACCCTCATTCCTCCTTTTCTCCTTCGGAAGGCGACTCTTCTTCCATTGGTAGTGATGGCTGCACCGGATCTACGCCCGCCGGACGAGGCGGATCGTTCTTGTCTTCCTTCTCGGGATGAGACCTGGTTGGTCCCGGATAGTCTTCGGTTGGCATCTGAAAATAGTTCGAAGTAACGGGTAAAGCCGGATTTTTCACTACTGCCGGCTGCGGCCATGACCACGAATGGTCACGACCGCTTTGGCTGGCAATCAGATCATTTCGTGAACCGGGGCCAATTGGTTAAAGAGTTTCTTCTGCGCCAGCTGAAGACGCGTCTTAACCGTGCCGAGGGCAATCGATTTTTGAGCCGCGATTTCCCGTTGGCTCAACCCCTCGAAAAATGCGAGTTGCACCACTTCCTGCTGCGGTTCGGGAAGCGTACCGATCACGTCTTGCAGAAGCTCTGTGAGGTCTGAGTTCGGCGGCTGGAAATCGTGAAATCTGCTATCTGCTTTGAGTTCGGCCTTTAGCTCCGTCTCAAACCGATCGGTGGCTCGGCGATAAGCGAGTCGGCGACGCAGCCGGTCCAGAGCCCGACGGCGAGCCAAGGTCACGAGAAAGCCGTGCAGGCCCTTTTCAGGGATGAATCGGTCCGCATGATCCCAGAGCTGCAAAAAAACATCATTTAAGGCATCGTCGGTCTCGCCATCCTCATGCAATACGCTCTGGATGACCGCGCGCAGCGTTGATTCGTATCGCCTATATATTTCCTGAATCGCATCGGCATCGCGTTGTACAACCGCCGTCATGAGATCCGCGTCCGACATCAATTCCATTGTTGTCATTGTTTCTGCGTCCATCGTTGTTTTCCTTTGCAGAACGGTAACTCCTCACAGGAAAGTGAAAATCGGGGCCAACCATTCCATTTAAGTAGGGGGGATCACGCAGCCTTGATCGGGCGGGTCCGGTAGTTGGAGGGATGGATCAGGGCAAATACCTATGGGTAAGCCAGAGTGGAACCTGGTGAACGCCAAGGACTTCCCGGTGTCACGCTCAGGTGTCGCCCCGATCGATACCTTAGATCGTTTTCCTCATAATCGGGCCTCTTGAGTAACAAAAAGCGTCAGACGAGCGCCTCGGAACACAGGTTTGAGACATCTGCCAGTTTTTAGTGATTTTATGACAATTGGAAATGACACCCACCCAGAGACACCAAGGAATCAGGTCCTCATTGCCGGCGTAGAAAGTGACAGTGAAAAAATGCCGGATAGCTGTTCGCCTGAAAAAGTAGAGGCCCAGTCGACGAGTTATCGGAGGAGTCGCAACGTCGCTCTGATGAAGCTGGCTTTTCTCAGGCCAAAGGACGACGAGGTAGCGTAGATGCGATTCTAAACCAAATGAAGCGAACCTTTCGCGCGGTTGAACTAAAAACCGGTCGCGTCATTCGGCGGCCGGAGCAGCCCCAGACACCCGCACGTCGCCGCTACGTTTGGTTGTTCATCTGGAGTCTCGCGTGGTAGAGAGCGCGGTTCTCGTGCCAACGACTTCGTCCTCGCTTTGACATCAGGCAGCGATCAGCACGATACACCGCGGCTCGGCAATTTCTTAGGCCCAACCTCAAACAGCGGCGGCACATGTTTTTCCCGTCCGGATATGTCAGGCGACGTACGGGAGCCTTGCCCCACCAAAGCGAGGACGGCAACGAAGCAGCTGGCGATCTGCTACGAACGCTCTCCGTTCGCATCGATTGCCGGTCCCCAACGCCAATTTCGGATAACCGGCATATCTTCGCCTCGGGCCCGGATATAGGAATGATGTTCCTGCAAATAGCCGTCCATCGCGCGGTT
>JAFAHI010000471.1 GCA_019237325.1 Verrucomicrobiota bacterium
GAGTTTGAATGGAAGGCCTGGAGGAGCTCCCCGGAGATAAGGGTTCGTGTTCTGGAACGCAGTAACCATCTTCCGCAGGTTTTCTTCTTTTCGGCTGTAAACGATATCTAGATCGTAGGTTAGCCGGGCGGAACCAAAGAGATTAGCTGCGACTCCACCGACCACGATAAAATCGACTTCATGACCGGTAAGTAGTTTGATGATGCTTAAAAAGTCCGGTACATCGCCGGTTTGCGCACTCATCGTTCGGTTTTCGATGATCGAAGACCAGCGCCGCGAAGCTTGTTTGCCGCTTGTACATTACGTTGTAATCGTAGCAAACGCTCGACGTAGCTCAGGCGAAGATTCTCTTGAATGAGAGATCGATCGACATCTTTTAAATAGAGATTGACGATCTCTTCACAAGCCAAAGGCGGTGAATGCGATGACTTATCGCAAGCCGCTAAAGCTTCTTTTGGGCCTGATTCCACACACGACTTTACCATAAGTTGTGCATAGCCGCGACGATCCCTTGGAGCGCTGCCTCGCTTGCGAGGCCGACAGGGGTCGCCAACCCGCGGAGCGGGTGAGTCCTGTTGTCGGCTGGGTTTCAAGCGTAGGCCCGGGACCTTCGTCCGGCAGTGCTGTTGGGCACAGACAGTCATGTGGCCCCGATCGATCGGCCTCGCAAGCAAGGCAGCGTTCCACGTCCAGGCCACTCTTCCGAGTTAGCGGCGTGGCAGACACAACCTAATTACAGAGACGACGGTACAACGCTTCGTAGCGCGGCACGATCACCTTTGGAGAAAACTCGGTCTGGGCATGTAACTGAGCGGCACGGCCAATCGTCTCGCGCCGTGCTGGGTTCCGAACCGTCGGCCATGGCGACGCGAAGCATTGTGGACGTGACCGCCCCGTTGCCGCGGCGCCATGTCGATAAAGAACGAGCGTAAAAAAACTTCTTGGCCGTTTGGCATGTGCTTCGTAGTCTGAAATAGATCCGTTATGAGCAATAGAGAGATTGTTATCGATTTGCTTTCTAAGCTCCCCGAAGATATCTCGCTGGAGGACATCGCCCGAGAGATTCAACTCCTAGCTGGAATCAAAGCTGCCTCGCGAACAAGCTCTTCGAGGAGAAGGGATTCCTGCTGAGGAGGCCCGCAAGCTCATCGATACATGGGGCCAGTAATTCTGACCCCGCAGTCACTGAATGATCTGCGAGAAATCGTTTTTGCCGTTTTTGGAGGCCGCGGTTTCATTCCTTATTTCTTGAGAGAAGTCCCAAGATGAGACGGCGTTTTCTCATTTTGGGACGGCGATGGCGAACGGTATCGCAACAGTTACGGGTCAAGAAAGGAACAATTTGCAATTGATCCGCAGATCCCAGCTCAGAACTGGCTCTGCATCCGGGCACCTGGCCACTTAACTACCATTCGACGCGCTAATGCTTGCTCATGGCAAGCAGTCACCAATCAGTTATCACCCATCACATCTTCTGTCCCTGTCCCTGGCATGTAACCTGCCGTCTACTTCACAAACCCCGGAATTATGCACGGCTTCCTGGCATCTGTGCGCTACTGCGTCCGACTTCTCCGTAAGTCGCCAGGGTTTACCATCACCGCGGTCCTGATCCTCGGTTTTGGTATTGGCGCTAACACCGCCATCTTCAGCCTGATCGATAGCGTTCTTTTAACGCCGCTGCCGTATCCGGAACCGGAGAGAATGGCGAATATTTTCATGCCGAGCGAGAGCTCACCGGACGTATTCTTTGACTATCCTGATTATCTTGATTACCTGGCAGACCAGCACACCTTTAGCGCTATAGGATTGTCGGCGTGGGAGTGGTTAGATGTGGTTCAGAATGGAAAAGCTGAACGCATCAAATGTAGCCTTGTAACGACCGGCGCTTTTAAGGCTTTTGGCGTCCCTTTTATCATGGGGAGGTCATTTACCGCCCAAGAGGACCAACCTGGGGGACCGTTATTGGCGGTTATTAGCGAACCGTTCTGGCGGACGCATTTCGGCGCGGATCTAAACGTCGTCGGTAAGAATATCGTTCTTAACGGGTATTCCTTTCAGATCATAGGGGTGTCGAAACCGATTAACAGCGATTTATTACGATCCTCCGAACGTCCTATTGCCCCTAAACACCGTGGACGTGGTCAGCAATTGGGGTAACTGGCGGGGGCGAGACAGTCATGGCTTGTTCTGTGTGGCACGCTTGAAAGACGGTGTCACGTTGGCTCAAGCTCAAGCCGATCTTGAAATCATCCAGCGTAATCTCGCTGCGCGTTATCCAGAGGACAGAGGGTACGGTGTTCGCGTCGACGGCACGTATTTGGCCCAGACAAAACCTTATGCCGCTACTCTATGGCGATTGATTGGCGCAGCGGTGGCACTGCTTCTGATCTCGACGACAAATGTAGCAACTCTTCTAATAGCGAGAGCGTCTGACCGTCAACGGGAGATGGTGATCAGGACGGCGATGGGAGCCTCGCGGTTCCGCTTGATAGTTCAGTCGCTCGTTGAGAGCACACTTCTTTCCGTAGTGGGAGGATTTTTTGGAATTCCGATAGCCTGGCTGGGTATTCAGCTCATTAAGTGGGTCAGTCCTGAAGATATGCCTGGGGTTATAGACGTTTCACTAAACCCAGAGGCGCTTGGCATGTTCTTTGTCGTTGCCATGTTCACCGCAGTCGCGTCAGGGCTGTTCCCTGCGCTCATCTCATCGAATACCAATGCGGCGACCGCGCTCCGAGGCGGGGGTGACCGCGGAATCACGGCCGGGCCGCAGCATCGGTTGACCCAATCGACGATGATGATCGGTCAGATCTCGCTGACCTGCGTCTTGCTGATAGGCACTGGATTGCTCGTTCGAAGTTTCCAGGCTGCCCAGGATATTCCTCTGGGATTCAATCCGGACAACGTGTTGATGGCCGAAGTCCATTTAATGAATAAGAAGTATCAGGAGCAAGGGAGGGCTGACGATCTGTTTGCTTCCCTCCTGGGAAAAGCTCGCCAGCTACCGGGGGTGACTGCTGCGGCGCTCAGTGATAGTCCGTTTTGTTTCGTTTGGTGGCATGATGTTGGTGAACCGTTTACCATCCCGGGGCAGCCTCTCCCAGAGCCGGGGCACGAACCCCGGCTAAATGGGCAACTCATTACGCCCGGTTACTTCAATGCCTTGCAAATCCCGTTGCTGGAAGGACGCGATTTCGATGACCGCGATAGACGTTCGCCCGGGCAGCGTTTCCAAAATCCGGGCATAATTATTAGCCGGGCACTGGCCGAAACTTTCTTCTCCGGGCGGAGCCCTATCGGAAAACAGATCGAGTTACCAGGGTCTGACATGGACGCAAAGACTTATACGGTAATCGGCGTGGTAGAGAACACACAACACGCTGGGTTGGATCAGCCTTCGCCAAAATTCAATGCATATTTTCCCTATTTCCAACATCTCACTCATTACGAGTTCTTACTCCTGCGTTCATCCGGTGATCCGAGTGATTTGTTGCCAGCTCTGCGCAGAACGATCGCTTCAATTGATCCCGACTTGCCGCTGGGAAAGGTAATGACCTTCGAAGATGCAGTCGGACAACGGTTCGGTGCCAGAAAATTGACAGCTTTGTCGGTGAGCATTTTCTCTGAGGCTTCATTATTTCTGTCCGCAGTCGGTCTGTATGGAGTTTTAGCATATATGGTGAGCCGGCAAACTCGCGAGATTGGTGTCCGTATCGCAGTCGGCGCACTCTCTTGGAACATCCTAACGCTGGTATTGAAACGGGGATTCACGCTGGTTGGGTTAGGAATTTTTATCGGATTGTTAGTCGCCGTTGCCTTTGGTGGTTTTCTCGGAAGTCTTCTCTATGGCGTCGGCAGTAATGACCCGATTACCATTGGGCTCAGCATTCTAATTCTTTGTTTAGCCGCGCTGGTGGCGTGCCTGCTACCCGCTCTAAGGGCCATCAGAATCAACCCGGTCACGGCGCTGCGCGAATAGGCGGACCGCATGATCAATAGCCAACAGCCAAGAAAGAATAGCCGCAAAATATCACAAAGGAAGGAGCCGGATAGTTATAGGAGTTTCACAAGCTTGCCAATGAAACCGGAACAAGACGAAGTCTCCTAACTCATAGATTCTAGCTCCTAGCTCCCGAACTGATTACTGACCTACTGATTGCTGGTTGCTTACCTTTTCCAGCAATCACAATCACTGATCACCTCTCAGCGCCGCATGTCCCTCCTTCGCCACACAATCCGTCTGCTACTCAAGTCGCCCGGGTTCGCTATTACGGCAATACTCATCCTCGGGTTTGGTATCGGAACCAACACGGCGATTTTTAGTCTAGTGCAAGCGGTCATCGTGAAGCCGTTGCCTTATCCTGATCCGACCAGTCTGATCCAGATTTTTCTGACCTACCAAGGAAATGAGGACTCGATCGATTACCCGGACTACTTGGATATCCTTGTGGCGCAGCGCAGCTTCAAGAATATGGCTGCGGTCGCTAGTGGCTCTCTAGATTTAACTGGGGAAGGGAATCCGGAGCGGTTAAAGGTCGACTTTATCACCGCTAGCATGTTCGCGGTCACAGGATCGTCTTTTGTACTTGGGCGGCCGTTTACCGAGAATGAGGATGTTCCCGGCGGTCCTCTTTTGGTTGTACTGAGCGAGCAGTTCTGGAGAACACGGTTCGATGCAGATCCGAGCATCATTGGAAAAAATCTGATGCTTAGCGACCATACCTTTCAGGTTATTGGAGTCGTCCCCAGACAGATCAATTGGTGGTCACCTTGCGACATCTACGTGCCGATCAACACTTTTGAGTTGTTTTATCCAGGCGATTTACGAAAACGAACCGAACATATCGTAGCTTGTTTTGGACGATTGAATACGGGCGTCAGTCTCACGCAAGCCAAGGCGGAACTAGATACGATTCATGAACGTTTGATCGCTCGATATCCAGATACCGATAAGGGGTACGGGCTAAGCGTCGTTACGCCGGGGCGAGGGGACTATACCGTGTACGATTATTCGCCAGCGATATGGCTATTAGCGGCTGGAGTGAGCTGTCTGTTACTAATCTCGTGCGCTAACATCGCAAACCTATTGCTGGCTCGATCCTTGCAGCGGCGAAAAGAGATTAGTGTGCGGGCCATGCTGGGAGGTGAGCGCTGGCTTCTTGCTGGTCAGTTGCTGTTTGAGACAATGTTTTTAGCGACGTTGGGTGCCGGACTTGGCCTTTTGGTCGCTTTGATTGCGATCGAGGTGATTAAGAAACTGAGCTGGCAGAGTCTCTACCGAATTCAGTATCGCTTGCAGGAGGTGAGCCTCGATATCAATGCGTTGATCTTTATTGTGTTCGTGAGCCTCGTGGTGGCACTGTTAGCGGGTGTATTGCCGGCATTAAGACTTTCTAAGAGTGATGTCAGCGGTGCGCTGAAGGATGATACCAGCAGGACGGGCACCACTGGGAAACAACGCCATCGCGCGCAGGCGATGTTGGTAATTGGTCAGGTCGCCTTGACCTGCGTCTTGTTGGTCAGCGCTAGTCTGCTAGCACGAACTTTCCAAGCAGCTCAAAACCTGCCACTCGGATTTGATTCGAAAAACACACTGACCGTTGAGCTCGTGCTTAAAGCAAAGAAATATCTGACCGATGATGCCCTGACGAACCTTTTCTGGAAAACCGTGCTGGCAAAAGCTCGCCAGCTACCTGGCGTGAATGCGGCTGCTTTGAATGATTTTCCGCCGTTCTATTTTGGAGATTTGGATTGGGGAGCAGCTACCCCCTTCACGGTGGTAGGACAGCCGGATCTCGGTCCGGGGCATGAACCGAAACTAGATTTGCATACGGTTTCGGCCGGTTATTTTCAGTCGCTTCGGATCCCTCTGCTACTAGGTCGCGACTTTAATGCGCAGGACGACCCCGGCCACGAGAAAGTTGTCATTATCGATGAAGCACTGGCCGAGAGTTACTTTGCGAAGCAAAACCCGATTGGCCGCCAGGTCAGGGCCGGCGACCCCGGCAGTCAAAACACCTATACCATCGTCGGACTGGTACCGCACGTACGTTACAATCGTCCAAACTACCCGCAAAGATCTTTCCAGGCCTATTTTCCGTACACCCAAAGCAATGGGCGTGATCAGGTGCTACTCCTGCGAACGGCAGGCAATCCGGCATCTCTGACCACCTCCGTTCGTAAGCTCGTGTCGTCCATTGACTCAACCCTTCCGGTCACTCGAATCGAGCCGCTTAGCGACGCGATTGCGAAGATCTATGCCCCGCAACGGATTTCATCGTACGTGATTTGTCTCTTTTCCGGCGCCGCACTCTTCCTGGCCGCCGTTGGCCTGTATGGCGTTCTGGCGTATTCGGTGGCTCAACGGACCCGAGAAATCGGTATCCGCATAGCCATGGGCGCCCGCTCAGCTAACATCCTGCAGCTGGTTCTTCGACAGGGCTTGAAACTTGCCGGTATCGGATTGGTAATTGGTGTCACCGCCGCTCTGGCTCTTGCCCGTCTCATGAGCAGCCTGCTCTACGGTGTGTCCGCGAACGATCCGCTCTCGTTAACGATTGCGATACTGGTCCTTGGTGCAGCAGCAGCGTTAGCGTCCTTGCTACCGGCACTGCGTGCCGTTCGGATTGAGCCGATCACGGCGCTGCGCGGATAAGTCGACTTGACAATGTGTATATTCTAAAAAAATATACACATTGTGCGGACGAATATCGTTATTGATGACAAGCTCATGGCGGCAGCGCTCGCAGCCCGTCCCAAGGCAACCAAGCGCGCTGTGGTCGAAGAGGGATTAAGGCTCGTGGCGCTCGTTCATCGCCAGAAGAAGTTGCGTTCGTTACGCGGGAAACTTCGATGGACCGGCGATCTCGAGAGGATGAGACGTGACCGCGATCCTTAATCAAAGGGACTCTTAGCGCCACATGGTACTGGCTGACACCTCGGTTTGGATCGACTACTTCAAGGGTGTCGTGAATTGGCAAACGGATCACCTTGATTTGTTGCTTGGCGCTCAGCCTGTAGCTTTAGGCGACCTGATTCTCACTGAGATCCTGCAGGGATTTGACAGGGATGCGGATTTTCAACGCGCGCGGGCTTTTCTTTCGGTGCTGCCCTTCTACGAACTCGGAGGTTATCAGCTTTGTCTGCAGGCAGCTAACAATTATCGAACCCTGCGGCGCAAAGGAATAAGCGTCCGGAAAACGATCGACGTGATTATCGCGACTGGTTGCATCGAGTGGAGCTTTGAATTGCTGCACAATGATCGGGATTTCATGCCGATGGAGCAAATACTCGGCTTAAAGGTCGTTAAGAGAATCTAAAGTTCGCTATTAAAAATTCTCTCGTTGTGGCCTTTGTGTGCTTGCTGTGTAAATAAAATCCGTGGGCAACCCCTCCGTTGCCTTCATTCCCTTCTGTAAAGACTTCTGTCTTTACGACCTTTGCGTCCTTGTTGTGTCATTTCTCGACTTTGGTCAGGATCTGAAGCCCCAAATACAACATTGCATGGGTATCGCCGACGAAATCGCGGCCGCCGGCAAAAATGAAGTTCAAGTGGTCATTTAATTTGAGGCTGCCGCCGACGTTGAAAGCGAAGTCGGGCCGGCCGTTCGGGACGGTTGTCGTATTGCCGAAAAGCTCCACTCCAAGGCTCAAGCGATCGTTGATTTCGCGTTGCAATACCGCGCCGGTGTACCAGTAGCTCTGTTCGTCGAGCCCAGTTTGCAGTCGGTAACCCACATTTCCGTACAGCGTCCATTTGTCCCAGCTCTTTTCTACCAACAATGGGAATATATAATCCGGACGGCCGTCACCGAGTCCTTCCCGATAATTGCCGGTCGGCGCGAACATCTGCGGATAAATCCCGATTTGAGTTTGCGTCTTTTCGTCTTTGAAGAATCGCCACTTGATCCCGTATAATAGATCACCGAGTCCGGCATTGGTTCCTTTTCGGTCATCAGCGGAAACTGCGAGCGGTATATCGAACTCGATCTGAAGCTGGGGCAAACCATAGTTCATGTCGAGCAAAGGAGCGTTCATCTGGGTTAATCCCGGGGTACGATCCAACGTGAACGGGATATTAATTTCCCACCCGCCCACTGGAGGTACCTCGGGATCGTCTGTTACAAAAGGTGGTCCAGCCTCGGCTGTTCCGATCAGGACGAACCAACCGACAGCCAGCGCGAGCCCGATGTTCTTGATTCGTGCCCCCATGGAAAAGAAATCTCACGCAAAGGCGCAAAGACGCAAAGGTTAAGACGAAGAGGTGTCTTGAACGGAAGTCGCGCGAAATACGCGTGGGAGCCCGTTCGGTTTTTTAAAAGATTTCTCCTGCCTTCTCTTGGCGGCTTTGCGTCTTTGCGTGAGATAATTTGGTCTGCGGTGGTTGGCGGGCTTTTTCTCTGTAACAGCTCGCCGGTCTCAATCGTCAGAAGTGACATGTGCCAGGTGCGAATGTTCGCTGCATGGCGTTTGCTATCACGTTTTTGCGCGCCAGCAGTGGTCTTCTTTCCCGGCGTTCTGAATGCGCAGGACGCAACTTCGTCTGATAGGATTCCCATTAACCACTTCATCTATATCATTCAGGAGAATCACTCGTTTGATAACTATTTCGGGACTTACCCAGGTGCTAATGGCATCCCACCGGACACAAAGCTGGCCGATAAACCCAACGGCCCGCGCATCTATGGACCGTTTCACCTTTCGGGAAGCAACATCCCTCTGGACCTGGCTCATTCGTGGCAATCCGCGCGTACTGCATGGAACCATGGAGCGATGGATGGCTTCGTATGGGCGGAATGGCCGGAGGCGCTCGCCTATTACTGGGGCACTAAACCGGTGCCCACTCCTGAAGCGGACAAAGTCCAGGGTATAACGGTAGAACCGACCCCGACGCCGCCGTCCCAACCACCGCCAGGTCCGCCGCCAAGTTGGGTCCTTAATACTTTGTCCTACATGGATTACACCCAGATTCCTAACTATTGGGAATACGCCCGCAAGTTCACTTTATGCGATTATTTCTTTTCGTCGTTGATGGGACCCAGCCAGCCCAATCATCTTTATGCGGTTGCGGCCCAATCAGGCGGACTGGTTTTCAATCCGCCAGGGGCACCGGGAACCGGCGAAGAACCCGGGACCTACACGTTCGAGACTATGTGCGACCTGTTGGAGTCGGCTAATGTCTCGTGGAAATTCTATGACGGCTGGTTGAGCACCAGTGGCGAAGCGGAGCCGCAGGTGCATACCGTCTGGAATCCGTTGCCCGCCTTTGAACAATTTAAGAAAAATCCGGCGTTGATGGCTCATCTGGTTTATACGAGACAGTTCTTCGCCGATCTGCAGAGTAAATCGTTCCCGCAGGTTTGCTGGCTGGTGCCGAGTCTGCCAGAAAGCGAGCATCCGCCCGAGGATGTGACGGTGGGAATGCAGTACGTAACCGGCATAATCAACGCGGTCATGCAGAGCTCTTATTGGAACGATTGCGCAATTATCGTCGTTTGGGATGATTATGGTGGATTCTATGACCATGTTCGGCCAGAGCACGTCGACAGGTATGGGTTCGGGCCGCGTGTACCGTGCCTAGTGATTTCTCCGTATGCGAAGCCGGGCAAAATCATTCATACGCGTTTCGATTTGACCTCTCCGCTGAAGCTTATAGAGAAGAAATTCGGGTTGAAATCATTAACTGATCGAGACGCCGATTCGCATGATATGCTGGACTGCTTCGATTTCGACCAACAGGCGCTTCCGCCAGACATCATCACGCCGGATACGAAATTGAATTTTTCCGATATGGTAACCACGCAACCCTGATTAACGCAGGAAACGCGCCGTGCGGCCCAGGCGGCCACCCCACATTTTAAAATACTCAGATTACGCAGATTCTTTTTAACGGAGACAGGGAGGGGTAATGGATCTTTGCAGCGTCAGCTGGAGGCGCGAGGAGACGTTCCCGGGAGCCGCCCACTGCCACACTGCAGAACTGCCACGTTGCGAAGCGGCTCCCCTCCAGGTCATGGGCTTCGGTGTGGTCGCCGCTCATCCTTTCCTTGCGTGGGATTTTGGTTTTCTTCGTTCCCCGACCGTTCCCGGCGTTCACGGCGTCAAGTGGTGCCAGGTAATCCGTCGATCGAACAGCTGTTCTTCGTTTGGCGGTAGACGGTCAAGCTGGTCTCACCTTTTCGTTCTGCCCACTCTTGTAGCTGGGAACGTTCCCCGCGGAATTCATAGAGCGGCACGCCGAAACCACAGGAATCGGAGATTCTAGTCAATCGGATCCGGATAAACGCGCGCAACCCGGGCGTTTCCTTGAACAGCGCTCGCATCGTTTCAAAGTCCGGATGCTTGCGCTCAATCGGTTCACCGTGTCCATGCAAGCGGACGATCTTTGGCGGGCCTTCCATCGCACAGAACATGAGAACGATGCGGCCGTTTTCCCTCAAGTGGGCGATTGTTTCCACGCCGCTTCCGGTCAGATCGAGGTAGACCACAGTTTGTTCGTCAAGAATCCGAAAGGATGCGCCGTCCTTTGGTGAACAATTAATATGTGCGTTGGGCGAGAGGGGAGCGGTCGCAACGAAAAAGATCTTTTGAGCTTCGAGCCAGCGCTCGAGTTTCTCGTCGATTGCAGGGTAAATCTTGCCCATTGGATCGGTAGGGACGAGCTGCCGCTCGTCCGGGGATTTGTTAAGTCGGAATGATAACTAGCCAGACGGTCAGGGTGTTACTCGGATGGTTCCTACCGATTTTCGGACGAGCAGGCCGCCGTCGCTTCGCTTTGGCGCGCCCTCGTTATAAAGCTCGGTAAAGTCGTAAAGCTTGGCCACGACGTAGGCTTGGCGTAGTCGGGAGCTCGCCCCTACCGAGATTCGTCTTCTTTCGCTAATGCTCCGGATTTTTTCTTCTTTTTGACTTCCTCCACGAAGATGTCTTGGTGATCCTCTTCCACTGCCGCGAGCTCTTGCAAAAGCGTGCGCACTTCAGGGGATCTAACTTGATCTACCGCCTGCTGATAAAACCGGCGGCTTTCTGCTTCCATGGCCATGACGTCCTGGCGCACCCGTTTTGGTTTGAGGTGGATATTTAACCAGATCGGTTTGCGTTTGATAAACCCCTTAACGTCCTGTCGTCGAAAATAGGGAATATGTTCTCCAAACCGGCCTTGGAACACCTCGAGCAGACGGTGATGGTGAGCGAGTTCGACTTCATGCATCGATTGCAGAATTGATGCGGTTTCCGGGTACTTCTCTTTCATCCTCTCGGCGTAGTCTCGATAGATTCGACTGTCTTCTTCTTCGAGTGAAATCGCGAGAGCGAGCACTTCCCTTTCGCCCAAATCGCTGAATGATCTGCTCACGTGGGGACGGTAACGAGAAAGTAAGGAAAAGCTACTGCCGGTGTGGTGGTCCATGGCGGGGAGGGCGCGCGTCCTCGCGCGCTTTGAAGGCGTGCTATCCCGTCGCTTGACCGGTCTTCGACCCAAACCTTTTGTTAAATTCTGCGTCAAAAAGCTCCGATGGATTGGCGTAAAATGGATAACGCCCGCCATCGAGCGGCGGCCGGTATCGCCAATGTTTATAGGCCCAGAGCCAAAGCTCGGGGCGCTCCCGGATCACGGGCTCGAACCGATCCCAACAAGTCTGGGCGATCTCTTCCGGGGTTGCGCTTGGTGAGAATTCAATCGGCTCTAGGAGACGAACATCGTATCCTTTCCGGGCTGGGGTCGTCACGAATAGCAGAATCGGGGAACCGGTTCTGCTCTGTAGTAGTCCGTGCATTACCGTTGTCCACATCCACAGACCGAAGGTGCTAATAAGCACGCCCGGTTCCGACATTTTTAAAGTAAGATCGGTTAACATCCCGACGTTGCAGCCTTGCTTCAGGAGCTTAAAAAATCTCAGCATCGATTTCTCCTGGGTCACTAGTTTTTGACCGGAACTTTCGCGCAACCTCTGGAAAAGACCAGTCAACCGGTCGTTCTTAAAACGCTGCATTAGCACATGGCCGCCTAACCCGCGAAAGGCGAAGAGGAGGTTCCCCCACTCGAAATTGCCGAAATGAATGGTCATACCGATGAAGCCTCGTTCACCGCGCATGCGTAGATGTTGCTGGAAGGACTCCTCATCGTGCCAACGCAAGTAGGACGAAAAATTTTTTTCGTTAATTCTTGGGGACCAAAAGAGTTCCAAGAAGCTTTGGCCCAGCAGTTGCATTGACTTTCGGGCGATCCGCTCGCGCTCCTTTAGAGTGTATCGGTCACCAAAGGCGGCTTCGAGGTTCGCTAGAGCCACCCGTTTGCTTCGCCGATCAAGATAGAAAACAGGCCAACTGACGATCCAGGCGAGCCAGCGCAGAAAGGGCAATGGAAATAACGGAACCACTCGGACCACAATGGCGAGACCAACAAATTCGAGCCAGTAACGGAACTTCTTAAACATGCGAACTTTCCGAACCCTAAAAACAGCAAATAGCAGATAGCAAATAGCAAATTGGAGAGGAACCGCGAATAGACACGAGTAAAAGGCGAAATCCAACCCCAGTGGACCGCTTTGCCCTCTGACTTCTATCTCTCCCGTGAGTTTTCCGCGGAACGGGGCTAAGATCGAGCTGTGCCACAGGAAGCTAAGCTTCAACCGATTGATATCGCAAACCAAGAAGAAGTAATTCCGATCTTGGAGCGCCAAGTTCGCCTATGGCCAGGACTGATGGCCGAGTGGGAGAGGATTGGACCAATTGCTGTAACGAGCAAAGGTTATCCTGAGCACCGGCTTTCGCTGATTCTTGGTTCAAGCGACGCGATGGTCCGGTCGGGTCAGCTAACGCTTTCTCCGGCTTTTACTCCGGCCAGTTATCGGTGGTCTGGCGAGATAGAGGTAATCAGCTTGGTGTTCACCCCCGATTGGCTTTGCCAGATTGGAACGGAAATCGGAATCAAGCAGCCGAATCACCTCGAGTTGCGAGGCTCGATCGAACCGAGAGACGAGTTTTTAACTGGTTTGCTCAGAGCCTTTCAGAAAGAAGTGGTAAAGCCGGAGATTGGTAGCCGTCTGCTGATCGATTCGCTCTCTCAAGCCTTAGCGGTTTATCTGATCCGGCGGTATACGGATCGACAGCTGACCACCGGCCAACCATTGATCATTCCAAAGTGGCGAATTCGACGCGCACAAGATTTCATCCGAGAGAATCTAAACAATGGAATCTCTTTGAAGGAAATTGCCGACGCGGCTGGCGATGTAAGTCCTTACCACTTTTCGCGTTTATTTAAGCAAGCCACGGGGTTCTCGCCTTACCAGTTTCTAATCGAGTGTCGCGTGCTCGCAGCGCAACAACTTCTCCGCGCCAAACGGGAACTGAGTCTAGGAGAGATCGCGTTTCGTTGCGGTTTCGCCGACCAAAGCTCTTTTACGCGTTGCTTCCGACAAAGAACCGGACTGACGCCGAAGCAGTACCGGGACGGTTAGCGAGAAAAACCGCAGGAATTAACAAAAAAACGCACGGAACGACAAGTGGTTCTGCGGGGTTTGGGCAATGCTGCGTCGCTATGAACACGACTCTGGATGATCTAAACATCACGTTACTTGAACACCCGTTGCATGCCAACACCGTAACCGCATATAACAACCGCGACCTGGATCACTGGGCGGACCTCTACCACAAGGACGCGGTGTTGCTGGATTCCGCGGGGAAACAGGCGGCTGTCGGCCGTGACCAGATTCGCTTAGCGCTAGAACGCTTTCTGGCTCTCAACGGCAAGATGAAAATCGAGACGGTGTACGCGGTAGAGTCCGGCAATATCACGGTTCTCCGAGGGTTCATCGAAATGGAGTATAAGGACCAAAACGGTACCCTGCAGAAGATGGTGACCGAGAGCATCGAGGTCGCTACTCTCGGCGCCGACGGCACCTGGCGGTTTAAGGTGGATCACCCGTATGGAGCCTTGCCCAGAACCGCAGAAACGCAGTCTTGAGGCACCCGTGGAGCGCTGCCTCGCTTGCGAGGCCGATGCGGTCTAACGCGCCGAGATGTTTGCCCGGCGAGTTTCCTCTACAATCGGTGCAGCTTTAGCCCGAATGGTATGAATGACTTAAAGTCGGCCTCCTTAACCGTGGCCAATTCTGCTTCTGCGAGAATTGCCGTAGCGGCGATCATAGAATCCAGGCGGTTTTTCCGCCTGGCATTCGTTTTTTGAAACATCTCTCCAGCTAAATCGGCCTGGGCGCGCTCAAACGGTAGTATGCCGCCGAGTATTAAGCGGTCGAGCGCGCGGAGTTGATCGTAAGAGATCGGGTAAGATCGAAACTCCGTCCATGCCACCGCGGAAGCAGCAAATGCATCACCAGAAGCAATCAAGGGCCGCCAAAGGCCAGCGTGCTTGTGTGACGGATCGACGCTTGCGATCAAGAGATTGGTATCGACATGGATCATCTCTTACCGGCGGCACGTCTCTCCTCTCGGGCGGCATCTGCGGCCCGCTGTTGACGGATTTCTTGGCTCCACCGATTGCCTGTCCCGGACGGATGCTCCGGATGCGAGTGCAGCCAACGAAGAGCCTCGACCGGTGTCATCGAAGAAAAATCAGGTGTTTTATCGGCGGAGAGATTCCTCTCGGCTGCTTCCAAAACCTTGCGTAACGTTTCGGACTTTGATAAGCCCCAGCGTTTAGCCAAGCGTTCGAGTCGTTGCGCAGTCGCGAGATCAAATGCGACCGTGGTGCGAACGGTCATTGTGGCCATAATCAATATTCGATTATGCGCATAACTCCGTCAAAACCAAAATCCCCATATCACAATACGGAAAGATCACAGAGGCCACAAAGACAGATTCCTAATGGCCCCTTCTGTCTTTGTGGCCTCTGTGATCTTTCCGTATTGTGCAATTCGAATTGGGGCGACAACCCCTCAATAGCTCGAGGCGTCGCCTTTTTCGTCCTTTTTCTGTCCAACCCGCGCGGCTTTTAATTCTTGCTGGACGGCCGCGACGAAAATGCGGATGTCAGTAGAGATGGTCGCTAAATCGAAGCCCTGAGCCAGCGCCGCTGCAGCCGTCGTTCCGCTGCTGCAGTGGAGACCAACAAATTTGCCCCGGTGCTTCGTGGTTGCACGAATGTGTTCGATTGCGTCAATCACCTTCGGTTCGGTCACCACGATCGAGGGCGTAAAACCCATGGATAAAGTCAAATCGGCTGGCCCAATGTAGATGCCATCGATTTCGGGTACGGCTAAAATCTCCTCAAGATTTTTCAGCGCTGTTTCAGTCTCGATCATGGCGAAAGTCAGAATCTGGTCGTTAGCGACTTCGCTATACGACCCACCGAAAACATTTAGAGACCGAGTTGGACCAAACGAGCGCACCCCTCGCGGCGCGTACCGCGCGTACGAACCGAACTTTTCGGCTTCTTCGCGGGTGTTTATCATGGGACAAATGATTGCCTCGAAGCCCGCATCGAGCGCTTTCATCACCGGAATCGGGTCATTCCATGGGACGCGGCAAATAGTGGGGACCCCAGCGGCCAAAATGGCTTGCAGCATCGTCAAAGAGGTCTGGTAATCAATCAGGCCATGCTGCAGATCGATCGTGAGAGAACCAAACCCCTGCCGCGCAACGAATTCAGCCAGGATCGGACTTGGAGCCGAGCAGAAACCGTTTATGATTTTCTCGCCAGCCTCAAGCCGCTGACGTAGCTGACCAAACGGAGAGAAGATGGGCATATTTTTCGATGACGCTAAACCTTGTCCGCTAACAGGCCAGGTACGTCAACCGATGAAGCCGGAGTGCGGATTGTGTTCTGCATTGCCGTTGCCGCGGAAAAAGACCTAGCCGCACCGTGTATGAAAAGGATTCTTATCATTCAACCGCTTCGCCCTGAGGGGTTACAAATCTTCGATGCGCGCAAGGACGTCGCTTACAAAGTGGTAACAGATTCCTCGGAGAAAAACCTTCTGGGTAACGCGGCAGATACGGATGCGATCGCCGTCCGTACCGCCGTGATCACGAAACAGGTCTTGGATGCCGCCCCGAGACTGAAGGTCATCTCACGTCATGGCGTCGGGTACGACAATATTCCGGTAAGCGAATGCACCGCTCGAGGTATTGCCGTTACTGTGGTCGGCGCGGTCAACGCAATTTCTGTGGCCGAGCACACCTGGTACTTAATATTGGCCGCCGCCCGAACCGGGATTGAACTAGATGCGGCGATGAGACGCGGCGACTTTAGCATTAGAGAGCGTGTAACCGGCGTTGAGCTTAGCGGACGCAACCTGCTCATCATTGGCTTCGGGCGAGTCGGAAAACAAGTTGCAGCCAGAGCGCGCGCGTTTGGCTTGAACATTTCGGTGTTCGATCCCTACTTACAAGGCGAGCTGCCAAAAGATGTGCGTGTATTTGCTTCGCTGGAAGACGCGCTAAGAGAAGCTCACGTGGTTACGCTGCACACGCCGCTCACCGACGAAACTAGAGCTCTCCTCGGCGAGCGCGAACTCTCGCTACTGCCAAAAGGCGCGATCCTGGTAAACGCTAGTCGCGGCGGCGTAGTTGATGAGGCTGCTTTGTTGGCCGCCGTTAAGTCCCGGCAACTTCATGGCGCCGGTCTGGACACGTTCGAGATGGAGCCACTTCCGGCGGACTCTCCGCTACTTTCTGAGCCGCGGATCGTTTTCAGCCCTCATTCCGCCGCTATGACCGAAAGGTCGCTGATTGCGATGTCCGTAATGACGGCGAAAAATGTTCTGGCGGGCTTAGACGGAACGCTGGATCCCGAGCTGGTGGTAAATAAAAGCGTTCTGAAGATGGAGCAATGATATACCGGGCCTGCTATGAACCCAGATACCGGAGACGTGAAAATCCGCGGATTACGCAGATTACACAGATTTAGAAGTCAGGGCAAAACCGTGTACTGAAGCTTGCATGGGAAAGTTTGGTAACAAATCATATTCTAAACCTCTGTTAATCTGCGTAATCTGTGAAAGCTGCGGATATTAACTTCGGAATTTAGGATGAACCATGACGCCGTTCTGAAAATCGCTCAGCCTCTGCTGGAGTGTCCAACTGCTCCCATGTTCGAGCGTGTCGTCAGCGAGGAGATTCAGCGGCAACTTAGCGATATCGAGGGTTTAAAATTGCAGGTTGATCCGCATGGCAACCTGATTGCCTGGTGCGGCAGCGGAAACCCTAAACATGTGTTCGTTGCTCATATGGATCATCCCGGGTGGCAGTTGCACCCCATGCGTCGCTTTCTTGGCGGTGTTCCGCAGAACCTCCAAGACAAAGGAAAGGTGCAGGAATTCGGCGAGTTTGGGATGTGGGATTTGCCGGCCTTAAGGTTAGACGGAGATCGGCTTTACTCTCGTGCCTGCGACGATTTGATAGGTTGCGCAACGGTCATCGCGACGTTACGGACATTGTCCGAAAGAAATTTCAACAGACCGGTAGCGGGTGTTTTCACGCGGGCCGAAGAGGTTGGTTTTATTGGCGCTATCCATCTGGCGAGATCCAAAGTGCTTCCGCCGGATGCCACCGTCATTTCACTTGAGACCAGTAAGGAAATTCCTCCCGCCAAAATGGGGGAAGGACCGATCATTCGGGTCGGTGATCGAACCTCGATTTTCGATCCGCAAACGACGGATCTTTTTGTTGAGATCGCTAAAAAAGAGAAACTCGCGGTTCAACGCTGTTTGATGCCGGGTGGAACTTGCGAAGCGACTGCATTTCAACTTTATGGATATCGGTCTGCTGCACTTTGTATTGCTCTCGGCAATTACCACAACTGTACCCCGGACGGGCGGATCGATTCCGAGTTTATTGACCTTGGAGATCTCGAAGGATTGATCGCCTTATGCGTCGCGATCGCCAGGACCGAGGAAACCGCCGAGAGCGCGCGCGAAACCCTGCGAAAGCGCTTAGAAACGAGATTGGAAGAGTATCCATTGGGATGAGACCGCGTGGCGGCCCAACGCCTGGAGGGGAGCCGCTTGCTGCCGTGCTACAGAGCTAGCCATATGGCAAAGCGGTTCCCCTCCAGATGAGGGGCTGCGGTATCGTCCTCGCCCTCTATTTCCCCGGCGCCAACCGCGCCAGCAATTCATCGAACCGGGGATCCTTTCGTAATGGGTCCCACAACGGGGATTTCTTCAGTTGGCCGTAATAGATGCCATGGGGCGTTTTCGCGGACGTGGCGAGCTGATTGAATGCTTGATCAATTTGGCCGGTCCAGGCGTAGACTACGGCCAGGTTGGTAACAATGCAGGGACCATCCATGGCGTCTTTGGAGACAGGCAATGTCTCGACTGCCCTTCGGCCTTCGGCGACCGCTTCTTCATTTCGCTTTAACAAGGCGTCCACTACCGCCAGTGAGCTGAGCAACAGGGCATTACTCGGAGCTGCCTGCGATTTCTTGCTGAGCAGCTCGCGACTCTGCTCAAACTCAGGCTTTAGCGCTTCGTCTTGCAACCGGGCAAGCAAGATCGAGTAGCAGCCTGCTGGGACCGGCACCGCTGCATAACTGAAATCGGCGTTATCTTCGCCGCCGGCATTTTGCAGTTGTTCTACTAACTGCTTTGCCCGCGCCCAGTCGCGATCATACAAAGCAAGGCTCAAGTTTTGAGAAATAGCGCCTCGGTCCGGCGCTGCCGAGGTCGGTGTCTGACTAATGGCTTTCCGGAGATCATCCTCGTCGCCGGTTTGCATAAAGGCCACGTACAATTCCTTTTCAATTTTGTATGCTGGTTCGTCCGGCACGATGGCGATCAGTTTGTCATAAGCTTTTGCGGCGGCACCGAAATTCCGGACTGCATACAACGTGTAGGCCAGGTCCAAGATCGGATTGGCATCCCGCGGATCGAGCTGGACTGCGGCAGTGAAACCTTGGATTGCTTTGTCAAAGCGCCCTTGGCGCCGGTCGATAAACGCCGGGAGCTCCATGACGTCCGTGCTGTTTGGCAAGCCGGGCTTCGCCATCGCCAGCTGGACGCCGGCTCGCTCGTAATCCCGGTAACAGAAGTAAAGATGATAGGCATAGTTGAGATGCACGTCTGCGAGGTCGGGCTGGAGACGGAGAGCGGTCGCGATGGCGGCATCCGCTAAAGCCCTTCTGGTTTGAGACGGATCGTAGGAGACGTAAAGGAGATCATGAGCGCGAA
>JAFAHI010000518.1 GCA_019237325.1 Verrucomicrobiota bacterium
GAACTGGCCGGCAATCAGGCTCACATCGATCGGGATACCACTTGGGGCCGGAGCAGGAGGCGGGGTCTTTCCTTCCTTGGAATACCCGGCTGGCTCACCGCCGGCATCCCAACCAAAGAGGCGATGGAAATCCACTCGTTCAACCACGCCGGTTGGCCCCATGTCTGGGGCCCAGTTTAGCTCTGTCGTGTAGAACGGGTTATTCTGTTTGCCCACGACAAAGGTTAAGCCGTCGATTGGCGCCCAGCCGATGAAGGCTCGGCTGATGTAGATATTGTAGTTGTCGAAACCGCTCGTATACGTGGCGTTCGTGGTATCACCATTTCTGTTGTCCGACGTCGATAATTCCACTCCGCCAAAGAAGTTATCGGCGAGTCTGAAAGTGGCATCCAGACGCAAGCGGAAGCGGATGCGCTGCCGTTGAATATTTTGATCGTAAGCCGTAGCGGCCGGGGGCTTCGGCAATTGCTGCTCAAAGGTCTGATAGTAATCGCGGAACCGGATATCGCCGTAAAGATCCAGTTCTTGGACCCAATCACCAATCTTGATATTCGGACCTTGAGGACCTTGCGTAACCGGCTCTTTGCTGACTTCAGCCTCGAGTTTCTCGGCTTCTTGTTTGGTTAAGATACCTTTCTTGACCAGCACATCTAGCAATGCGCTGTCATCCGCTCGCACTACTCCGGCGGCCAGGAAGGCAAACAGGCCGCCTATCGCGAACAAACTCAGTTTATTTCGTATCATGAGGTTCTTTTCTCCTTGGAACATCGTTCTGCGAGCTGCCCCCTTTTTCCTCCCTACAACCCGACACCGAGTCGCTAGAACAGCCAGCCAGACCGACGACCCGAATTGAGCAGCGGCATGTTACAATCATGTGACGGCCTGGTAACAATTCTGCCACGATTGCGGGGCTTTTATTGAGCATTACACGTCATCCGATTTCTTCTCCCCAAAACAGGACTCTGGCTCAAGGCGAAACGTTTGGCGTACGGCGTTTCGTCCTCGTCGTTCCGCCTTCGTAATCCGCAGTTGTGGAGCGCAGCCTTCCCGCGGCCGCGCGGCCGCGGGACGAGCCCGGTCGGGTCGCGATCCGTGGAGGGGAGCCGCTTTTAACCGTTGCCCGTCACCTGAGCTGATCGCGAAAATAACCGTTGTATTTCTGAGCCGTTGTCTAGCAGGCGGCTCCCGGAAACGTCCCCTGATGTTGCCACCTTCTGTATCGTTTCCGTTGATCCGACCGATCCGACACCTCGCCGATATTCGCGCACGGAGACCTACCCCGTCCCAGCGCCTGGAGGGGAGCCGCTTTGCAATGTGGCCGGACTTGAACCCGTATTCATCAGACTCAGCGTTTGCTAGAGCGAGACGTGTTGGCAGCCCGCTCCCGCAAACGTCTCCTGCTGTTGCCAACTTCCGTATCGTTTCCGTTGATCCGACAGATCGGACACCTTGCCGATATTCACCCGTGGAGACGTAGCCCGTCCCAGCGCCTGGAGGGGAGCCGCTTTGCAATGTGGCCTTGACTTGAACCCGTATTCATCAGACTCAGCGTTTGCTAGAGCGAGATGTGTTGGCAGGCGGCTCCCGCAAACGTCTCCTGCTGTTGCCACCTTCCGTATCGTTTCCGTTGATCCGACAGATCGGACACCTTGCCGATATTCACCCGTGGAGACGTAGCCCGTCCCAGCGCCTGGAGGGGAGCCGCTTTGCGATGTGGCCTGACTTGAACCCGTATTCATCGGACTCAGCGTTTGCTAGAGTGAGATGTGTTGGCAGGCGGCTCCCGCAAACGTCTCCTGGTATCCGCCACCTCCTGCATCGTTTCCGTTGATCCGAACGATCGGACACCTTGCCGATATTCACCCGTGGAGACGTTTCCGGGAGCCGCCTGCTATCTAACTTTGGGTAGCGCCACGATTTCTGGGCGTGATCATGCCAGCGGTTAAAAGCGGCTCCCCTCCAGGCATCGATGGCTCCGTGATAGCGCCGCTTGAATCGACGAGCTATTTGCCTGGCCGCGCTTTTCGAGGACGATTACGAACTCACGGCCTTGAACCCTCACCGTCCCGGCGCAGCCAGCCGATAACCGAATCCGCGAACAGTCTCAATGTACCGGGCGCAGTCGCCGAGTTTATCTCTAAGCCGGCGCATATGGGTGTCTACGGTCCGCGTATCGATTACCGAGTCGTAGCCCCAGACATCACTTAGTAGCCGGTCCCGGCCTTGCACCCGGCCGTGCCGCTCCATCAATATCCGAAGGAGCTTGAACTCAGTGGCCGTGCATTCCACGAGTCGATTGGCCGCCTTTACCTCGTGACGAGAACAATCGAGGAGTAGGTCTCCGACCCTAATCCGTTCGCTATCATCCTTATCCTTGGTGGAGCCACGCCGGCGAAAGATCGCCCGGATGCGAAGAACGAGCTCTCTCGGACTGAACGGCTTAACGACATAATCGTCGGCGCCCAGCTCGAACCCGATTACCCGGTCAATTTCGTCGGCTCTAGCCGAAAGAATCAGAACCACCACCTCGCGTGTCCGAACATCCGATTTAACCGCGCGACAGAGATCAAGCCCCGACATCTGGGGCAGCATCAGGTCGAGAACGACCAAAGCCGGCGGATTACTCTTAATCAAATCCAAGGCGGACATGCCATCCGCTGCCACCTCGACAGAGAACCCGGCCTTGCCGAGGTGATGCGCGATCAGGTCCGCCACATCGGCTTCGTCCTCAACGATTAGAATCCGCTCACTCATTAAACGAATGCGAAACTATGCATGGTAAGTCCGATAAAAAAAAAGACGCAAGCCCCGAATATAAACAAATGCCTCGCTCAGAGGTCGCAGAGGACGCAGAGGTAAAGACATTGTTTTTTATCAAGATTCTCACCACGTTGACCTCTGCACGGCAAACGTTCAGGATTTTGGGGGTTAGCAAAAATTTTCTCTTCTTTACCCTTTGCGTCCGCTGAGTCCTCCGCGCGAGGCCCTTTTCTCCGGCTTGGGAAATGTACGAGTTCCGATTCAAATCTCGAGCGGGATACCTTTTTTTTGTCTACTCGAATATCGGAACCAGTCTCGCCAGCACTTCATCCATGATCGAAGATGGAACGCTTTCGAGCTTTCTTGCATTGCGCGGACCCAGATCCAATGCCCGTGGTTGATCACATCGGATAACGCCCGTTGTCTCTGTCCCAGCACTCGCCAACGACACGGCAAAACCTGCAGTGTGAGCGAAGCCTCCACCACTGGTAATCGGTAGTACAACCGGAGTTTTTGTTAGCCGATTAAATGCGGTAGCAGAAACCACAAGTACGGGTCGTTTTCCTCGCTGTTCGTGGCCGGAAGTTGGATCCAAAGAGACCAGATAAATATCCCCTCGATCCATTAGAGCAGCTCGTTGCCAAACCGCCCTTAAAATCTGCGTAATCTGTGCAATCTGCGGTTGTTAAATTCGGTAGCCGTTCATACGCACGGAAATGCCGCCCAACAGGCCGCGCCGCTTAACCCAACGTCTGTCTTGCAACGGCATGATCTCTGCGGCAATGATTGGGTTCGTGATCTCTCGAAAATTTTGCCTTCCCGTCGTAATGTTTATGTCTACAACACTCGCAGTTTGTGGGCTAAGTGTGTCCGGCTGCTCCTTTGGTGATCAAGACAACGTCGGAGCGGTAGGCGACGCCGCAGTCGCTGCTCCGTCCGCTCCTCAAGTACCGGAATCAATGAAAACCAACGACTTTGGCAACGGACCACAGCCGCCGCCACAGGGGCTATAGCCGGTTCCGGCTCACGGTTCTTCGTTTGCAGTTTGCGGCTCACAGTCCACGATCCCTTCACGCTGGGATCCAGCAAAACGGCGACCGTCGCCAGGCCGTCCTCGAATTTGCTATTTGCTATTCTGTAAAAAAAATCTCCCCGCCTGTTTCCAAGCGGGGAGATCAATTTGCTGCTAACTAAACGATGTGATTCGGCCTAGAAGTACCACTCAGCCTGGGTACCGAACAGCCACCCATGATTGGTGTTACCGTTGTAAGGCGGAGCGGCACCCCCGCCAACACCACCACCTTCCTGAATCGGATCCGCCACCCCTTTAAGGGAGTTAGACCAAATGGCGTAGGTGGCAAAGAAACGGAT
>JAFAHI010000627.1 GCA_019237325.1 Verrucomicrobiota bacterium
CGATGGCTCGATTGGCAAAGTCAGTGCCGCGCTCGTCGGGCTCTACTCCGACGTCACGCTCGGCAAACTCAGCCAGTATGCACGTTGGGCCACGCCGGCCTTTCCGGTCGCTCGAGCCGCTGGAATCAAGGGCCCGAAGGCAGCAGCATCTTAGTCGTCCTTTGCCCGGGGACAAAGATTAGGGCCTTAAAGCCTTGATTAGTCGTATAACCTCATCTATAATGGGTGTGACGGGAATCACATTTCCACCCGTCGGTAAATCTGTTTAATGCTCGAGACGCGAGCCGGTCAACAGATAAAGATAAGCGTCGCCGTGTACAAGCAGCGCTCCTTTTGGTAGAAGACCGGACGTCTGTCGAGCAAGGGCCGTAGAAGACCGGTGGCTTCTTGCGGTGGCAGCCGCTTCAAGACACGAATACCGCGAATCGCGGAGTCCCCTACGGCACCTGCCCGTGTGGATGAACGCAACTCGAGCGAGCGAGCAAACGAAGAAGGAGCCTTCTCATGCTAGTTCTTCTCGGTGGCGTTCTTGCTTGGGTCCACAGTCTTGGTGGTGTGCTGGTGCACATTAGCAGCATTCTTCACACGTTTGATTCAATTGGTTGGTCTTAAGCAACTAACTCAGTAAGCAAGTTTACTAACCTAGGATCGTAAAGCGTTCCGCTGCTTTCGCGAAGCAGCGTGAGCGCTTTTTCTTTGTCTACAACCGACGCCCCATCATAGCCCGTTAGGAATCTAACATAATCACGTGCAACGGCAATGATCCTTGACGCAACGGGTATATCTTCGCCTTTGAGGCCTCGCGGATAGCCGGTGCCGTCGAAGTGCTCACCGTGAAACTCAATCCAATCAGCAATTTGGTTTGGCAGTAAAGCGTCAGCGGCGCGCACCATTAGGCCGCCCCATCTCGTGTAGGTTTTCTTTTGTGCTAGCTCCTTTGCATTGAGAACCGTCCCGGCTCGAATTCGTGCTGGAAGATGTGACTTGCCCATTTCGTGAAGCTCGGCCGCAAGACCCAAGAGCTCCAGTTCTCGCTTCTGCATTCCAAGTCGGCGCCCGAGCATTTGCGAAATGTTCTGTACCTCGCTCGCAAACTCGACGCTTTCGGTATCAGTGAACCGCACCAGGTCGCGTACAAGACCACGTGCTTGATCATTGGCCTTTTCCAGCTTATGCAGCTGAGTTGTAACACCGAGGATATCTTGCACCACTTTTATTTGCGCGACAACGATATAAAAAATTGTTGTCGCAAGCAGACCTCCGAATTTATATGTTGCTACCAATAAATAAGCGTAGATAGCAGCAACGACCCCGGTCCTCAGCATTTGCGCCACCCCGATCCGGCGGCCGCGCAATCGATGATACACGTACGTCACGAGATTGTTGGCAGTCTGCCACGTCAGTCCGACGGCAATAATCCCAACGAGGGCGACTAGGTTATTTAAAGCATGCGGCGTTACCGCCAGCAATCGGCTCACAAGATTCCATGCACCAAGAACGGCGTACGAGGCAATGGTAGCCGTAGCAACTTGTCCTAAAGTGATCATGGAGAATATGTCAACCGGTCGTCCTCCCTCGCTGATCACGGCTCGAAACCGCACCGTCAGCCACGCAACGATCGCTAACGCTATTGTCCACGCGCCAAAAACTACTCCGGCGGCAGACAAAATAGCTGTCAACGGTGCCATTATGGTTGCAGGCGTTTTTACCGGACGTTCCATGAGTACGAGAAAAATGGCAACGATGGCAACCGAAACCACGGTGCCTATGCGCAAGTCAAAGTGCGGAGGGAAAAAATATAGCAAAACGAGGGAAAATGTGGCGAGACCGAGGGCGTAAATATTGCCAGCTATAGCTCGCCAGCTCTCGCCATTCGTGTGCGCGTGGTCCCCTGCCAAAGCCACGTCTTATCCCGTACGCCTTTCCACCAAGGACGTTGTGTCCGCCAACACTGTGTGCTGGTACGATGCTTTTCGCGCCGCCGTGATGATAATATCGTCTATCTGACTATAGTGAGGCAGCGCATAT
>JAFAHI010000628.1 GCA_019237325.1 Verrucomicrobiota bacterium
GATTCTACAATCTGGACATCTCCAATACCGGCTCGTTGGAGAATGTGTGCTGCTACTTCGGCTCCACTCAGTCCGGAAGAATTCGGCACTTGGCTATATTTACTATATGCCGATTTAACGCGCCAAACAGCCCAGAGAGACAGCGCCAGTGTCCCGAAAAAAGCCCATAGGCCAAAAGCATTCATTTTTACCGATAAGAAATTATCCGAAAGATACGCAGCGGGACAAAAACGGCAACCAAACCGCCCCTCGCCTGAAGCGAGTTCGGATGCACCTGGAGGGGAGCCGCTTTGCGGTGTGGCCTGAGCTGAACCCGTATTCATAAAACTTACCGTTTGCTAGAGCGAGATGTGTTGGCAGGCGGCTTCCTCGAACGTCTCCTGATGTCGCCACACCCGTGAGTGTATTGGTTGCGGTATCGAACAATCCGGCCACCTTCCCGCTGTTCACGCGTAGAGACGTTTCCGGGAGCCGCCTGCTGCACGACGTTGAGCAGCGCCACGATTTTTCGCGCGATCATGCGAGGGGTCTGGCAGCGATTAAAAACGGCTCCCCTCCAGGCTATTCGGAACGAGCCTAAGGCGAGCTCTGAGGCGGCATGGGAGCTGCTATATCCACACTTGATCTTTTTGCCTCTCTAGAAATCATATTCCCATGGGCAACCTGTTCGCTGGTTACGACCCAAACCGGTTTTTCGACGAGATGTTCGCGTCTCCGACTGAGGTTCGTTCCCATTATCAACGTCTCTTTGAGCGGTATAACGATCTCACGTTGGGAGAGTTCGACCGGAAACGCTTGGTGGCCGATAATTCGTTTCTCACCCAAGGCATCACGTTCACGGTCTATAACGACACCGAAGGGACTGAGCGAATTTTCCCTTTTGATCTGGTCCCGCGAATTATTCCGCTAAACGAGTGGCTCCACATCGAGAGTGGACTCACGCAGCGGATTTCGGCGCTGAACCTTTTTCTACGCGACATTTATCATGAGCAAAGGATTCTGAAAGATGGAGTGATTCCTGCTGAGATCATCCATAGCGCCATCCATTTTCGTCCCGAATTCATGGGATTTAACGTTCCGAAAAATATCTATATCCATGTCTGTGGAACCGACCTCATTCGCGATCAGGACGGCAATTATTTAGTGCTGGAAGACAATGGCCGGTGTCCGTCGGGCGTCTCGTATCTTCTGGAAAATCGGCAAACCATGAAACGGGTCTTCCCGAACCTGTTTTCACGTTATTCGGTGCAGCCGGTCGATCGGTATTGTGAAGAATTGCTGAATTTGCTCCGTTTCATTGCTCCCGGCGGGAATTCGGAGCCGACGGTAGTACTGCTCACGCCTGGGATCTATAACTCTGCTTACTTCGAACATTCGTTTCTCGCGAGGTCAATGGGCATCGAGATTGTGGTCGGAGCAGACTTGGTGGTGCAGGGCGGTTACCTGATGATGAAAACCACGAAGGGTCTGAAAAGGGTAGACGTAGTCTATCGGCGTATCGACGACGATTTCCTGGACCCGCAGGTGTTTCGCAAAGACTCGCTGCTTGGGGTTCCCGGTCTGGTTGAGGTCTATCGCCGCGGCAACGTGAGTTTAGCGAATTCCATCGGGACCGGCGTGGCGGACGATAAGGTCACCTACCATTTCGTTCCTAAAATGATCCGCTACTACCTCGATCAGGACCCGATCTTACCGAACGTCCCCACCTACCTGTCGATGTTCGAAGATGACCGCAAGTATATGCTCGAGCATCTTCCTGAATTGGTTGTGAAATCGGCCAACGAAAGCGGCGGCTACGGAATGTTGATCGGCCCGCACGCTACTCGCGAAGAAATCGAGAAATTCCGAGACGCGATCGCAAAGAATCCGCGTAACTACATTGGACAGCCCGTCGTCCAGCTTTCCCGGTCTCCTTCCTATATCAGTGGTCGTTTCGAAGGACGGCACATCGATTTGCGGCCGTATATTCTCTTTGGGGAAAAGACGACGATTATCCCGGGTGGTCTGACTAGAGTGGCTTTGCGAAAAGATTCCTTAGTGGTCAACTCTTCCCAAGGCGGTGGCAGTAAAGACACTTGGGTTCTTAGCGAGTAACCGTTGAAAGAACAATCACATGTTTTAAATTGCGTTCGCGCCAAAGATGCTCTCCCGAGTCGCTGACACGCTCTATTGGCTAAGCCGCTACATTGAACGGGCGGAGAACAATGCCCGGATGCTGGACGTCAATCTCCAGCTGACGCTCGATGCAACGATCCTAAATCATCGTTATACCCAGCAGCATTGGGAATCGATCATCTACTCACTCGAAGACACAAAACTGTTCCAAGAGCTTTATCCGGGTATCACCGGGGAAGCGGTGGTCGAGTTCGTATCCTTTGAGCGCAAGAATCCTAATTCTATCTATTCCTGTTTGTGCGCAGCCAGAGAAAACGCCAGAAGCGTACGCGA
>JAFAHI010000677.1 GCA_019237325.1 Verrucomicrobiota bacterium
CTGACATCGCGCTGGTGGTCCGTGAACTCGGGGGTGGCAAGGCGATCGTGCTGGGACATGCTTTTGGAAATGGGGTTGCTCGAATGATGGCGGTCGATCACCCTTCAATGGTGCGCGGAATCATCTTGGCTGCCGCCAGCCACGCGCTCTTTCCGGAGGAGCCCGATCAGGTTTGCAACCTCGTGATGGGATGGTGCCGTCGTCTGCTTGGTAACAAGCTCACTGCTGAGAGCAGATAGCCAATCAGTTGCTTTCAGCTAGCCGATTTTTACCGGCTGTGACGCGGAAAGCCTCTGTTACTTGCGATTTTTTACAATTTAAGCGCTGGCTGCTCTTCAGACTGCATTTAAACGCGGAAAATTATGAAAACTTCGAAACAAATTATCTTGCTGATTGGCTTCCTTGTGACCACAACGGCGCCCGCATTTTCTCAGGAAGCCTTGGGCGTCAACTACAATCAATTTCTAACCTCAATAAACGAACAGGAGTTGAACCAGGTCGATGCCACATGGATTCGCGGGTTCATCGAGATGCACCTGCTCGGCAATCAGGATCCTTCGCAGAATGCGAACGTCCAAGCCATTCTTAAAGCGAAGGCCAAGGGTCATCGCACCATCCTGAATTTGAAATGGAACTATGAGACCGAACCCTTTCCACTGCCGGGTTCGGCGGCCATGAATAAAGAACTCGACCAATTGCATGAATTACTACCGGTTTTGGCGGGTAAGGTCGATATTCTCGTGATTGGCAATGAGCCATTCATTGAAACTGAACCCAGCCAAAGCGAGCAACCGCTGATTGGTTTTTATCGGGCAATGGCAGATGACGTAATCGCCTACTGGAAATCCCATCGCAATTCGACCCAGCTCTATATGGGAGCTTTCACCCGCCTCGATCTACCGCAAAACCGCACGGCGGCAGTGAAGTGGATGCTCCAATATATCGCTTCTCACGCAGAATTATCTGGCGCCGATCAGCACATGCACATGCCAAGCTTTGCCGCGTGCCAGACTATGCTTGCTTACGTATTGCCGTGGTTACGCCCGGATCAGAAGTTTCTCGTCACTGAATTTTCACTGGTGGTGCTGTGGGCACAACATTTAAAAGATAATCTCAGCGCCGACTTCACCTCGAGGTACAATCTACCCACGCCTTTAAAAGTGTATCAGTTCATCAACCTCGCTCTGCAGAATCCTGTGCCTGATGCAGAATGGCAGGATTTCCTGGTGTCCTGCCCCTGGTACATGGCGCACCGCCAATTTCTTTTGAATGCTGATCACCTCTTTCGCGGGACCGGCAGGCTCGGGGTGGCCACCTATGCCATGATACAATCCTGGACTAAAGGCCAGCCATTTACGGCTGACACTACACCTTGGCTGTTAAATGCTCTGTTCGCAACGGAGACAGTACAGCCAGATGAGAATGGTGGGGCGGTCAAAAACTTTCCTTGGGCGAAAGAGTTCGAAAATTTGCAAATCGCGTACTGAATATTTGCCAATGACCCATCGAGGCACTTCCTTCCGGTGCCTTTTTCACGAGCGATAGCGACAAAATGAGGGTTCAACTCTTTATTGGCCTAGGTCGCGGGTTTCTCAGCGCTGGCAGTATGACACCGTCAATTAGCTCAGCGAAGATAGCCATGCCGGCCATTCACTTGTTGGTACAATCGACGAAGCTGATGCGGCCGAAGTTCGCAATCTCTATGAAACGAATATTTTCGGTGCACTTTCTGTCATTAAGGCGGCAACAACTCATAAGATTGTATTGTAACGAATTGCGGATAGAATCCCTTAGCCATGAATGAGCGGCAGCAGCCGGCCACTGCAAGCAGTAAACAGGCCGGGATTGGGAATGAGGGACTTTCGCGCCGGAATAGAGATCAGCTTTATCTTGCACTTAGCTCAGCACGCATGGGTACTTGGGATTGGTATCTGCTCGATCGCTCCATGCATTGGGACGAGCAGATGCACGCGCTCTTTGATCTGGCACCCTCAGCCTTCGGCGGGCGCTACGAGCAGTTCCTGGAGATGATTCACGCTGACGACCGGCAGCAGGTAGCCACAGAATTTGCGCAGGCAGTTGAAAGCCGTGCGGAGTTTGAAGGAGAGTTCCGCGTACTCTGGCCAAGAGACGGCAGTGTTCACACTCTCAGGACCAGATCAAAAGTCGTTTGTGACGATCAGGGAAAGCCAGCGCTGGTGACCGGCGTTTGCTGGGATGTCAGCGAGCGCTCCGCGATGGAGAATGCCCTCGCCCGAGAGCGTTTTCTCCTGAAGACGCTAATGGATACTCTACCGGATCACATCTATTTCAAGGACAGGGAGAGCCGCTTCATTGCGGTAAATCGCGCAACGGCGATCTTATTTGGTTTCAAAGATCCAGCGGATGTACTCGGCAAGACAGACGCAGATATATTCGCTCGCGAGCATGCGCAGGCTGCGCTCCACGATGAACAGGAGATTCTGCGTACGGGACAGCCTCTGGTGAACCTGGAGGAAAAGGAGACTTGGCCCGATGGGCATGAGACGTGGGTTTCTACTTCAAAGTTGCCGCTGCGAGATCCCAACGGGCACATCATCGGCACCTTTGGGCTCTCGCGCGACATAACGGAGAAGAAGCGAGCTGAAGAAAAACTCGCGGCGCTGGCAAGAGAATTGCGTGAAAAGAACGAGGCCCTTGAGCAGGATCTGGAAATGGCGCGGGAACTTCAGCAGGCAATGCTGCCGCACCGCTATCCTCACTTCCCTCATCACGCTTCCACGGAAGAGATCGCAGTACGCTTCTACCACTTTTACCAGCCCTCAATGAGGGTGAGCGGCGACTTTTTCGAAATCTTAAAACTCTCTGATACCAGCGCAGGGATCTTCATTTGCGACGTGATGGGCCATGGCGTCCGTGCGGCTCTTGTGGCCTCTACCGTTAGCGCTTTGGTGGGCCAACTGCGAGATTACTTGGGAGATCCAGGCGAGTTGCTTTGCCGACTCAATCGAGCGCTGCGCTCAAGACTAGAATATTATAGTGATGCTCCGCTCTTTGCTTCGGCCTTTTACCTGCTCGCGGATTTGGAGAAAGGTGAACTGCGTTACGCGAATGCGGGACATCCCAATCCCCTGCGCATTCATCGAGAGCGAGATCGCACCAACACGTATTCACTGAACGGCAGCAAACATGGGCCAGCGTTGGGGCTTTTCGATGAGGCGGTTTATCCCACCAGCCATTGTGAACTCTCGCCGCACGATACGCTGCTTCTCTTTACCGATGGATTATATGAAGTGGAGGGTCCTGGCGGAGAAATCTATGACTATCGGCGCCTGTTCGAAGCTGTAAGTAAGCGCCGTGAATTGCCCGCTTTTCAACTGTGTCATGAGGTCATCGAAGAGGTGCAGAGATTCTCGGCAGGCAGTCACTTTAGCGATGATGCGTGCCTCGTTGCAATGGAAGTTGGCCCGATTAGCATATAGCCGGTACTACGGAGCTGCCCCTTCACTTTTGTTTACAGTTCGCCGTTGGGCGCTCGCCGCTGCCAATCTCCGGGAATGTGGCTGGTCTTTGCGCCAGAATTTCGGCCGACCGACGTCTGTTCGCGGGGTCCGAATCGTCCTCGTACTCGTCGTCGACTCAGTGCTCTTTTGGCCTCCTAGCTCCTAATTCTTCTCACCTGAGGTTACTACTGCCCGAGGCGCGTGGATCTTTGTTCTAATCCAGGAAACCAAAGTCTTCTTCTCGAAGTAGAATTCCTCGAATTGGAATTTGGACGGCTCTGATGTGTATTTGCCTAAGTACACGGCATCGGTTGCTGAATCCGAGCCGCTCGCAATCACCCGGCCGCGCGGATCGGTGAGGGTATAATCGAAATACAATCTGATAGGCTCACGGCCATTATCATAAAATCGGACATGATTGGAAAGGTCGCGCTTGTAACGGCCTCCCAGATCGATAACTGTAAACCGAAAGGCCAACGTGCAACCAGGCGCCTGTTGAGCCACCGCTGGAGCGAGCGCCTCGGTCATATTGCGCGTGAACCATGCCGCGCTGTCCCATTCATTCCGATCTTGAACCCTAAAGTCCGTGAACCGTTC
>JAFAHI010000318.1 GCA_019237325.1 Verrucomicrobiota bacterium
CAACACCAACATCACGACGATCAAAATCGGCGGCACGGTCCAGGCCAGCTCGATGGCCGCACTCCCGTAAACCTGCGGCGGTTCTTCATGGTCATCTTCCGGACCTCGGCGTCGATACCGGATAATCGCGTAGGTCAGTAGTCCGCCCACGATCAGGAAAATCACGGCACAAACCACCATCACCAACAGCGAGACGTTGTAGAGAGTCTCGGCCGGCGCCGATAGCGGATCAAAAATGTTTTGGACCGCTCGGATCGTTGAATCTTGAGCCCGAGCAACGGGTGCCGATGAAAGGAACCCAACGAATGCCGCGAACGTGAACCCTACGAGCAGCCAGCCTCGTCCTGAGCCACGTGTCGCAAGCGAGTACCTGGTGTATAGATGGTTGAGCACGATTCTTGTCCTGCAACTCTTACCCACGCTTCGCTCGCGTAGCAACCAGCACCTTGGTATTACGCGCGCATTTTCTATTTTCATGGTCTGCCTGATCCGTCCATTAGTTTTTCTAATAATGAACAGATTTTTTTCGCAAGAATGTCCGCTGCCGCCGATGTCTGTGAAGCTAAGCGTAGATTTGATTTTGGCGTAGGCTATAACTCAAAGGAAGGATTTTAGATCAGCTCAATCAGACAGCTGGCGAACCTTACTAGAGTTCCGCTCCACCCAAGCAAAACGAAACCGCAGCGTCGCGTCAGTTTTGTTCGCCACCACCGCTGGCCTTGCTGCCAGCGATCAGGGAGTCCGCATTAAGAGCTTCGCGGACAGCATCATCATTCCGGTAACCAACAAATAGGATATCCCAGGGATGGCAGTCGCCGCATCCGTCACCGGTGGACTGTACATATACGGCTATGGCGTAGCTTCAAAGAACACACGCAAACCTGTGACCTCAAAACAGCTTGTTCGAACTCGGATCGATCAGCAAGACTTTTACGGCAAGCTTAACGTCTTTTACGCAGCCAGAACGGTAGGGACGAGCTCCCGATAGTCGTCCTCGTACTTGTCGTCGTCCTCGTCCTCGATCGGGCGCTTTCGTGACACGAGTCGGAATAACCAGGAATGAATTAGCACCTAAAGCGAATACCTCACGGGGCCGCACTAAAGACTTTCTTCGAAGACGAGGACGACTATCGCGAGCTCGTCCCTACCGCCTGGTTCTTGCGCGAAAGGTTGCGCTGAGGTAATGGACAATTTCTCATAAACTTGGCGGCGTTCGGCCCTCCGGCGCTGCCGCCCAAATAAAATGAACCTCGATTTTCGATACTCTAAAGATGGTCTCATTCCAGCCATTGTTCGTGAATCAGACACTCCGGGTCGGGTGCTGATGCTCGGCTGGATGAACCGAGACGCTCTGGATCGCACTTTGGAAACCGGGTTTATGCATTATTGGAGCCGGTCCCGGCAAAAGCTTTGGTTCAAAGGAGAAACTAGTGGCCATAAACAAAGGGTCGTCCGCTGGTTCACTGATTGTGATCGGGACACCCTCCTTTTCGAGGTTGAACAAGTGGCGGGGGCGTGCCATACCGGCTACCGGTCCTGTTTCTTTCAAGAGCTTGATTTGCAGGGGCAACCGAAAGAGACGGAAGAAGAGAAGGTTTTTGACCCGGCGGAGGTTTATCAAGAATGACCGCGGCGCCACTCAACCCTCCCAAGGAAGCGTTCCTCAAACTTGCTGGGCCCGGGAAATTGGTCCCTGTCTATACTGAGTTCGTAGCCGATTACGAAACCCCGGTTGGAGTTCTAGAAAAAATCGATGACGGCCGGCGCACATTTCTGCTCGAGTCTGCGGAAACCAATGATCATGTCGGCAGATATTCAATCCTGGGGAGCTCGCCGCGCTTATACTTCGAGAGCCGTGGCTCCAAGATTCGGATTGAAGAGAACGGGACGGTTCGCGAATTCGAGACCGATAGCGATCCGCTAGCCGAGCTTCGAAAGCTGATGAACCGGTATTCGTTTGTCGAATACCCTGGGTTGCCTCCATTTGTCGGAGGGGCCGTGGGCTATATTGGATACGACGTCGTCCGCTTTTTCGAACCGACGGTAACCCCCTCCCCACCCGACCAGCTGAATGTTCCGGACTCGGTTTTTATCATTACCGATACTTTCCTCGTGTTCGATCATCGGTTCCGGCGCCTGAAAATCTTCGCGCCCGCTTTTATCGACGTAAGAGGGCCTGACGTCGCCTATGAAGAGGCCGGTGCTAAGATCGCCAGGATTCTGGAACGGCTACAATCACCAACTCAATCACGGTTGATGAACGCCGCTCAGGTGACGCCTCATCTTTCGCCTCAATCGAACACCAGCCGCGACGAATTTTGCGACATCGTTCGGCGTTGTCAGGAACATATCCGCGCCGGCGACGTGTTTCAAATCGTTCCATCTCAACGGTTCCAGGCGAACTACGACGGCAATCCCATCTCGCTTTACCGGGCTCTGCGTTTCGTGAACCCCTCGCCGTACATGTTTTATCTGCGGCTCGGAGAGAGTTTCTCGTTAGTGGGGAGTTCTCCAGAGGTGCACGTCCGGCTCCGCGATCGAAAAGTCGAGATCCGTCCATTGGCTGGCACCCGTCGAAGAGGGAGTACACCAGAAGAGGACCAGGAATTGGCTACGGAACTTTTAAAAGATCCGAAGGAACGCGCCGAGCATCTTATGTTGGTTGACCTGGCGCGCAATGATGTTGGACGGATCTGCGAGTTCGCCTCGATCAAGGTCAGCGATTTCATGACCATCGAGAGGTATAGCCACGTCATGCACATCGTTTCCAACATCGAAGGCCAGTTGAAGGCCGGCTGCGATGCCGATGATGTCATGCGAGCGACATTTCCGGCTGGAACGGTGTCCGGAGCGCCCAAGGTCAGGGCAATGCAGCTGATCAATGGATTCGAGAAAGGAAAAAGAGGGGTTTACTCCGGAGCGATCGGCTATTTTGGGTTTGACGGGAACTTGGACTCTTGCATCGCGCTTAGGACCGTCGTTTTGAAAGACGGGGTCGCCTATGCTCAGGCTGGATGCGGTGTGGTTGCAGATTCGGTTCCAGAGTCTGAATACCAGGAATCCGTCAATAAAGCGATGGCCATCTTCCGGGCCATAGAAAGGGCCCAAGCCATTATATGATGCTCATCATCGACAATTACGATTCGTTTACCTACAACCTGGTCCAATATTTTGGTGAGCTCGGAGCGGATCTGGTAGTTAAACGAAACGATCAGGTGACTCTGGATGAGGTGGCGGGGATGCATCCTGACCGGATTTGTATCTCGCCAGGACCAGGAACCCCGCTCGATGCCGGTGTCAGCAACGATCTGATTCTGAAGTTTGGACCTAGCACGCCGATCCTCGGGGTCTGTCTGGGGCACCAGTGCATTGGACATGTTTTCGGGGGTGAAGTGGTCCGAGCCGACCGGATCATGCACGGGAAAACATCGCCGATCGTCCACGAGGGAGACGGCGTTTTCCGGACCCTGCCAAATCCGTTCGAAGCCACTCGTTATCATTCTCTGATCGTGCGAAGGGAAAGCCTGCCGGCAGAGTTAGAGATCACGGCGGAAACCGCCCAAGGAGAGATCATGGGCCTGCGCCACCGCCGTTATCCCATTCAAGGGGTTCAATTTCACCCGGAGTCGATTATGACCGGGATGGGCAAACAGCTCTTATTGAACTTTTTGAAGACGTAATAGTCTTCTTTATTTGGTAGAGGCTCCCGAATGGCCATTGCCCATGGCCTGGAGGGGAGCCGCTTTGGAACACATACGGCGACCTCGCGATATTCGTATCAGCGTGTGATCGGTCGTAAGAATCTCGCAACAGGCGGCTCCCGCTAAATGCCCAGCGCAATGCAGCTCTACGGTCCGAGTGTAAGCGAATCGAAGGCCACGAGTGAATGCATCACGCTGGGTCGTTAGCGGGAGCCGCCTGTTTTCACGCATTTCGGCCGTATTAGCGTAGAGACCAAAATCGCTGGGTAACCAGGCACATGCCAAAGCGGCTCCCCTCCAGGCGGTGGGGCAATGGCACATCACATGAACGAGCCACAGTTTTCGGGGCCATTCGGGAGCCTCGTCCTACCATTGTCAGACCCTTCGGCTCCCTTTTACGTCCGGTCGTCCTGAATTTGATCGTTTGGGCGGTACTTTTGTCCAAGCAGTAGTGAATATTTTCGCAACCTTAGGTAATTTTCCGTATACATTTAGACGAAAAGAAAGGTGATTGATTGCCCCGTTTTTGGTATTGAGAAGGTAACGGTTATGTCAAAGCTCCAATCACTACGAGAAGCGTTGGCAGTATCGCCAGCCAACGTTCCGTTGCTGATGTTGTACGCGCAGGCCTGCATCGACGAGCTGAGCTTCGATGAGGCTCGCCGGGCGTACGAGCAGGTGCTTGTCCAGGAACCAGAGCGCGTGGAAGCGAAGCTGGGGATCGCGCAGCTGCTACAACTGACGGGCCACCTATCGGAGGCGATCGTCCGAACGGAGGCTCTGGTTCAGGCAGACCCGAAGCTGGCGGAGGGATGGTTGTTACTCAGCCGCCTCGAGCTCGCGGACGGCGACCGCCGGTCCGCAGCTGAACATTACCAAAAAGCGCTTCAACTAAGGCCCGCTCTTAAAGATAACGCTTTAGAGAAGCTGGTAGGGCTTTCGGGGCGAGCAGCTGCGACGGCAGCCGGCGGCAGCACCGAGAAAGAGCGCTGGCCGGATGACGAAGACGACTATAACGATGAGCTTTCTGCGGAGCGGCTGCTGGATGAAGTGAGCCGGCCCGCGATCTCCTTTGCTGACGTTGGAGGGATGGAAGAGGTCAAAGAGGAGATCCGGATGAAGATCATTTATCCGCTCCAGAACCGGGACTTGTTCCGCGCCTATGGAAAGAAATTAGGAGGCGGCGTACTGCTTTATGGGCCTCCGGGCTGCGGCAAGACCCTGATCAGTCAGGCTACGGCTGGCGAGATCCGATCGAATTTTATCTCGGTCGCTCTCCACCAGATTCTTGATCTCTACATCGGTAATAGTGAGAAGAATCTGCATCAGCTTTTCCAGCTCGCACGTGATCATGCTCCGGCAATCCTGTTCTTCGATGAAGTCGATGCCCTGGCGGCTGACCGAAAAGACTTGAGGGAAAGTGGCATGCGGACCCTGATCAACCAGTTTCTGGCGGAGATGGATGGCAACGTGGCTAACAACGAGGGAATTCTGATCCTCGGCGCCACCAACGCTCCCTGGCATCTCGACGCAGCTTTTCGGCGACCCGGCCGGTTTGATCGCATCATCTTTATCCCGCCACCCGACGAAGATGCTCGGATTGCTATCATCGAATTGATGGCAAAGGAAAAACCAGTCGAGCGGTTGGACGTGGCTCTATTGGCGCGTAAGACCAAGGGGTTCTCGGGCGCCGACATTAAGGCGATGTTCGATGTCACCACCGAGCAGGCACTGTCTCGCGCCATGCGAGAAGGCCGGGTGATTCCGCTCACCACAGAGGATCTTTTGCAAACTGCACGAGACCTGCGACCCTCTGCCAAAGCCTGGTTTGAGAGCGCCAAGAACTACGCGCTTTACGCCAACCAGAGCGGCTTCTACGACGATGTGTTATCGTTTCTAAACCTGCGAAAATAGCTGAATCCGGATAGAAGCGTTTAACGTCTTTTACTTAAACTCGGTAAGATGAATACGGCCCTCCAACGCGCAATGGTGTTGATTGAGCAAGGACGGATGTCTGAGGCGGAGCCTTTTCTAAGAGACGCGATTGAAAATGACCCGCAGAATGCTCGGGCATTTTTTCTACTGGCCTGTTGCCTGACCAAACGGCCCGAAACTTATCGAGACGCGGAGCATGCCATTGACGAAGCGATGCGTTTGCGGCCGAACGATCCCCTGATTCATTGCCAACGTTCCTCGATACTGATCTTGCTGCACCGGTCGAAAGAAGCGCTGAACGTTGCTCGAGAAGCGCGCCGGATCGATCCAGGAATTCCTCAACCGTATGCTGCGGAGGGCGCAGCGCTGCTGGCGCTAGGGAGAACCGCCGAAGCGGAGTCGGCGGCTCGTCAGGCTTTAGCCATCGATCCTGAATACGAGCTCGCCGGCAATCAGCTCTCGCATGCGCTGCGTTTACAAGGGAAACTCATTGAAAACGAGCAACAAATAAAAGCTCTTTTAGCTCGGAACCCTGAGAACGAACGCACTCATGTTGCCGCCGGATGGTCCGCCCTGCAGCGCGGTAAAGCTCGCGATGCGGAAGGGCACTTTTTCGAGGCGCTCAGATTAAATCCTAACGCTGATTACGCTCGAGAAGGGCTGCTAACCGCATTTCGCGCACGTTCCCCGCTCTATCGGATCTACCTTTATTATACGTTGAACCTGGAACGGCTGCGGCACTATTGGCGCTGGCCGTTTATTCTCGGGTTGCTGTTACTTTCGAGACTGGTTGCCGGGTTGTTCATGGGGGTCTACGCGCCAGTCGGCTGGGGTCTGATCTTGCTCTACGTGTTGTTCGGCCTCTGGATATGGGTTGCCAGGAGCGTTGGCAATCTGTTTCTCCTGTTCGATAACTTCGCTCGGCGAGCCCTTCTTCCGTCCGAAAAATGGGAAGCGTGCGTGGTCGGGGGCGGTGTCCTCTTGGGGCTACCAATGTTCGCCGTCGGATTGTGCCATCATGATGTCGCTCTCCTCCTGGGAGTCACATTGCTCGGAAGCGCCTTTCCGATGTCTCTGGTTTTTACCAATCCTTCCCGATTCGGGCGGATCCTGTTCATGATCTGCGGCAGCCTGGTGTATTTGCTTGGCCTTTTAGGGTTGTTCTGTCTCGAATCCGATTTCGACGTTCAGGATACCCTTGCCGCCACTGCCTTTTGTGCAGTGATCCTCCTTTCGGTCGGCACGACCTGGCTGGGAAATATCCGTCAGCTAAGGCAAGCGTGATTGGTGATTGGTAGGGCTGCGGCCCTAATTTGGTGGGCGAGGCTCCCGAAAGGCCGGAACGTCTTCGCGAAGCGACTGGTAGTCGACCTGATAAGAATACGGCTACACCCTAACGCGCGCCGATTTGTCCGACGTAGCCTTCCGCAACCCCTAATCTAGAACGACCCATCTGCTAGCGAAGTCGGAGCCGTGGCACAGCACTGGGCCACGGCTCGGCGCGTCTGTAGGCCTCACCCATTAATATTAACTGGCGTGGCCGATTTGCCTCCGGTGAAACCTTGCGGTCTTTCGGGAGCCTCGCCCAACCAGGTTAGGGGCTGCAGCCCGCCAATCACTTCTCACGTCTCACCTCTCACTAATCACGGCCTGGTCAAACTCCGCCTGCAGCACCTCCCCCGCCCTATCCCGCACCTCCTCTAGCGAAACCTCCCGGGCGAGCTCCAGACTAAGCGAGGTCATCCGGACCCCGGTTAAGCCGCATGGCGTAATCGATAGAAACCCGGTTAGATCAGACGATACGTTCAAGGCGAACCCATGCATGGTGATCCAGCGGCGAACACCGATCCCGATAGAAGCAATCTTGCGGTTCTGAATCCAAACTCCCGTTTTGCCGTCGCAGAAATCGGCCTCGACGCCAAAGTTTTCCACTAACCGGATAACGGCCGTTTCCAGGGATCGCAAGTAGACGTGGAGATCTTTCCCACGCTTCTTAAGGTCGAGAATCGGGTAGCCAACAAGTTGACCGGGTCCATGGTAGGTAGCCTGTCCACCGCGATTGATCTCGAAAACCGGGTGAGGCAGATACGCGATATTGCCTAGGCTCGTTTTGTCAAGGCGCCGGCCAATTGTGTAGACCGGCTCGTGTTCGAGCAAAAAGAGCGTTTCTTCACCGGTCCGATCGCACTGTTCCAAAGCCTCAGCCTGTATCTCTAAACCCTGGGAAAACTCCATTCGACCTAACCAAACTACCTTCATAATCTTCGCGCCGCCTGCAACGAACACAGGGGCGAATCCTGCATTTGTAAGTGCGTCAAACCGATAGCCAAGGCGTCGGCTGCATCTGATTGAGGGTTCTCGGTCAACCCGAGTAGCGCTCGCACCATGAATCCGACTTGCCTCTTTTGCGCGCTCCCCGTTCCCACGACGGCTTGTTTAACCCGTTTTGGAGGATATTCGAAAATGTTCAAGCCGCGCTGGGCCGCGGCTAATAATGCGGAACCGCGAGCGGCGCCCAGAGTGACGGCAGTCCTGGAATTTTGCACGAAGATCACGCTCTCGACGGCGCAGACCTCCGGTTGATGCAAATCAATTAACTCCGAAACCTGGCGATGAATCTCAACCAAACATTGTGCCATCGGCACATCCGCTCGGATTTGGATAACGCCATATGCCAAAGAACGAATCTTTTGCTCCCGCTTTTCGAGGATTGCGAACCCGGAGCTTCTCAGCGCCGGATCCAGAGCTAAAAGCCGCATCGGCTGAAGATATCGCAAATGACTGAGGGAGTACAGGGGTGTCGGCTCCTTCGTTCTCGTCCTCGTCGTCGTCCTCGTCCTCGAAAAGGGTGGCGCGTTTATGTGATGTGCGATCGCCCACCGCCTGGAGGGGAGCCGCTTTGGCGCGTGCCCGGCCACCCCGCGAATTTCGTCTCGAAGCTAATACGGCCGAAACGTGTGAAAGAAGGCGGCTCCCGCGAATAACCCAGCGCGGTGCAACTCTACGGTCCGGGTGTAAACGAATCGAAGGCCATGGGTTATTATATTACGCTGGGTCTTTTCCGGGAGCCGCCTGCTTTAACACATGTCGGCCACACTAGCCTTCGAGACGAAATTCGCGGGGTAGTCGACCCACGCGCCAAAGCGGCTCCCCTCCAGGCGGTGGGCGATCGCACATCACATAAACGCGCCACCCTTTTCGAGGACGAGGACGAGTACGATTGGGTCCGCGCCTACAAATCCGACCAATGCAACACAACCTTCCCGGATTGTCCTGATCTCATTAAGGTAAACGCCTCTTCGAATCCCAGAAACGGAAACCGATGAGTAATGACGGGAGTTATATCAAGACCCGACTGAAGCATGGACGTCATTTTGTACCAGGTCTCATACATTTCGCGCCCGTAGATACCCTTGATGGTCAGCCCATTAAAGACCACGAGATCCCAATCAATGGCGGTCTCTTTTGATTGTATCCCCAAAAGAGCAAGCTTACCTCCGTGGCACATTACCCCAAGCATATCATTTAGAGCGGCTCCGTTGCCGGACATCTCTAAACCGACATCGAACCCCTCCTTCATCCCGAGATCCTTCATCACTTGTTGGAGGGTCGTGGTACCGGGATCGCACGCCACGGTAGCCCCTAATTGCTCAGCCAGCTTGAGCCGATAAGCGTTGATATCCGTGATCACAACATGCTGTGCGCCCGCGTGTTTAGCGATCGCAATCGCCATCA
>JAFAHI010000558.1 GCA_019237325.1 Verrucomicrobiota bacterium
TCCGACGATCGGGTACAGCGAACCGTCGAAACCATCGTCCAAACGGCGCGGACCGGGAAAATTGGTGACGGCAAAGTCTTCGTAATTTCGATCGAAGAGGCCATTCGTATCCGAACCGAAGAGCGCGGAGAAGCAGCTGTTTAGCGAGGTCAGCCGGAAATGGAAACGCCGAGTTCGCCGCAAACGCCTGGAGTAACCTATCGGCTTTCGCCTTTCACGTTTCACCGCGCTGCCCTCGCATCCGTTCCCGGCGCTGCCGGCGTTTATTTGCCATGGATGAAGTGACCACCGTTTCTCCCGATCTGCAGGCCTCGCTGATTTGCGAAGATGTCAGGCAGGAAGTTAACGGTATGCAGACGCTGGTCGGCATCATAAATATGATTCCCGCCCGGGTGCTCCCGGTCGCGATCTTGAAGCTGTGCGTTTGGACTCGTTGGTGTGGTGGAATCGGTCGTTTCCGACAGGTTTCCCGGATCTTGGGCGCCGACGAAGAGCAAATATTGGCTGAGTCCCAAATTGAGTTCGAACTAAAAGACCTGGAGAGCCACGTTACCAATGTCAATCTGTTTACCGGTGTGCAGTTCCAGCGTTATGGTTTGCACTACGTGGAGATCCTATTGGAGAATGAACTAAGGCTACGCTATCCCGTTCCGGTTGTGAAAGTGTGAGCGGCGCCCCCCTTCGGATGCAAGTTTTTACCGCGATGTTCTGAATACCCAAAAACCCCCTCCTCCCCATGAACAATACGATTGAGTCGCACCTGATAGAAACACGTGTCTTCAAGCCCTCCGATGGGTTCGTGCAGCAAGCGCTGATTCCGAGCCTAGAACAATACAAGGAGCTTCACCAGCAGTCGATCCAAGATCCGGAGGGGTTCTGGAGCAAACAGGCGACCGAACTCCTTCTTTGGCGAAAAAAATGGGACACGGTACTGAAGTGGGAAGCTCCGTTCGCCCAATGGTTCGTTGGCGGCAAGCTGAACGTCTCGGAAAATTGCTTGGACCGTCATTTGAACGGACCACGACGGAATAAAGCCGCCATAATTTGGGAGGGGGAACCGGGAGAAGTGCGTACCCTGACCTATCAGCAGTTACATCGCGAGGTTTGCAAATTTGCCAACGTCTTAAAACGCAATCACGTGCAGAAAGGGGATCGGGTTATCATATACATGCCGATGTGCCCGGAAGCGGCTATCGCGATGTTAGCGTGTGCTCGCATCGGGGCGGTGCACTCGGTTGTGTTCGGCGGGTTCAGTTCCGCGGCGATCAAAGATCGGTTAAACGACTCTCAAGCGAAAGTAGTGATCACCGCAGACGGCGGATATCGGCGCGGCGCCATCGTTCAACTGAAAAAGAACGTGGATGAGGCGCTAAAGGATGACACCCAGGTCGAAAAAGTGATCGTGTTTCGCCGGGCCAATAACGAGACCTCGATCACCGAAGGACGGGATGTCTGGTGGCATCGCGAAATGGAATATGTCGACGCTCACTGCGAGCCGGAAGCGCTCGACTCGGAAGCTCCTTTGTACATTCTCTACACCAGCGGCTCAACCGGTAAGCCAAAAGGAATCCTGCACACCACCGGCGGCTATCTCCTCGGCGCTACCATGACCACAAAGTACGTTTTCGATCTGCATGAAGACGACCTTTATTGGTGTTCCGCTGATGTTGGCTGGGTCACGGGGCACAGCTACGTCGTTTACGGGCCGCTCAGCAATGGAGCCACGACCTTTATGTATGAGGGCGCTCCCAATTGGCCGGAACTGGATCGTTTCTGGAAGCTGATCGAGAAGTATGCCATCACGGTTTTCTATACTGCGCCTACGGCGATTCGCGCGTTTATCCGCTGGGGGGATAATTATCCAAAGAGCCACGACCTCTCTTCTCTGCGGCTGCTGGGGACAGTCGGTGAACCGATCAATCCCGAGGCGTGGATGTGGTACCACACGGTAATCGGCGGAGGCCGTTGCCCAATCGTCGACACTTGGTGGCAAACTGAGACCGGTGTAATCATGATCACGCCGTTACCCGGGGCGATTCCGACCAAGCCGGGAAGCGCCACCTTGCCGTTCTTTGGCATCGACGCAGCCGTGGTGGACGAAGCCGGCAAAGAAGTGCCGCCGAACGTCGGCGGTAAATTAATCATTCGTAGGCCTTGGCCATCGATGCTGAGAACAATCTGGGGAGATAAGGCTCGTTACGAGAAACAGTATTGGTCCGATTTTCCTGGTTATTATTTCACGGGCGATGGGGCTCGGCGAGATGAGGACGGTTACTTCTGGATTGTGGGTAGAATTGATGACGTCTTGAACGTTGCCGGCCACCGGCTGGGAACTTCAGAGATCGAGAGCGCCTTAGTCAGTCACGTAAGCGTCGCCGAGGCGGCTGTCGTTGGCAGACCCGATGAATTAAAGGGACAAGCAGTGGTTGCCTTTGTCACGCTAAAGCAGGGAACAACTGCCTTACCGGAATTGCGCGAGCAACTCCGGCAACACGTTGCTACGATGATCGGCGCTATCGCCCGGCCGGATGACGTCAGGTTTGCCGAAGCTTTGCCCAAGACGCGCAGCGGTAAAATCATGCGGCGCCTCCTGAAAGAAATCGCGGCTGGCGGTCAGGTGACCGGGGATACGACGACCCTGGAGGATCTGAGTGTGCTAGCCGCGTTAAGAGGTTCGGAGGAATGACCTTAAACGTGAGAAGTGAGAGGAGCGTCTCGCGTGTCAAGACGGCCACCCTAAGGGCGGCCTAGCCAAATGCCAATCGGTGCTTTGCTCATAGGCGTTGGCCACTCGCAAGATGGTGGCTTCGTTGAGAGCTTTCCCTAGAATTTGCAGGCCGATCGGCAATTTCATTCCTTCGACCTCGGCAAAGCCGCATGGGATGCTGATCCCGCAAATGCCGGCCATGTTCGCAGCCAAAGTAAAAACATCGGCTAAATACATTTGCAGCGGGTCGCCGGTCCGTTCTCCCAACTTGAAAGCGGGGGTCGGAGAAGTCGGGCAAAGGATGGCATCAACTTTGGCAAACGCATCGTCAAAATCGCGCCGGATCAAAGTTCTCACCTTTTGAGCCCGCAGATAATAGGCGTCGTAGTAGCCGGAGCTTAGCGCATAAGTACCCAGAATAATCCGCCGCTTCACTTCCTGGCCGAAACCTTCTTCCCGGGTCTTACCGTAGTGATCCAACAATCCGGTGATCCCGTCCGCGCGAAAACCGTAACGAACCCCGTCGAACCGAGCGAGATTTGCTGAAGCTTCAGCCGGAGCGATGATGTAATAAGTGCTCAGCGCATACTCGGTGTGCGGAAGCGAAATATCGACGATCTTCGCGCCCAGCTTTTCGTACCGACCCACGGCGGCTCGCACAGCCTCCTCAACCTGAGGATCGAGACCTTTGATGAAATATTCCTTGGGCAAACCAAGCGTGAGACTTTTTACTCCTTTGTCGAGATCGGCCGTGTAATCAGGAACCAGCTCGTCCAATGTCGTTGAATCACAGGGGTCTACCCCGCTGATGACGTTCATGATCATCGCCGCGTCCCGGACGTCCTTTGTAAGAGGTCCGATCTGGTCCAATGACGAAGCAAACGCCACTAGCCCGTATCGGGACACCCTCCCATAAGTTGGCTTAAGACCCACGCAGCCACAAAGGGCGGCAGGTTGGCGAATGGACCCTCCGGTATCAGAGCCAAGCGCGGCCAATGCCTCATCCGCAGCAACCACAGCCGAGGACCCGCCGCTTGAACCTCCGGGTATCCGGTCTGGGTCCCACGGGTTACGGCTCGGACCGAATGCAGAGTTTTCGGTAGACGATCCCATCGCAAACTCGTCCATGTTAGTCCGTCCGAAGGGAATGGCGCCGGCTGCTCGCAACTTCTTGATAACAGTGGCGTCGAACGGAGCGACGTAGCCCTGTAAAATCTTGGAAGCGCAGCCGCAGGGATGACCTTGAACGCTGACTACGTCCTTGATCGAAATGGGGATACCTCCTAGCGGGAGCGAAACGTCCGCTTGTTCGGCGTCTTTTAAAGCGCGCTCGGGATCGAACGATAAATACCCGTGAACGGCGCCGTCGACCTGTTCGATTCGTCTAACTAGATCCTCAACAATCTCTTTTGGCGATATCTCTTTTCGCCGAAGCAGGTCCTGAGCTTCGTAAACCGTGAGTGAAGACAGTGCCACGTTTATTCCACCACTTTGGTTACGATGAATAAGCCCTGAGCCTGACGCGGCGCATTCGCCAGCACGGCTTCGCGGTCGAGCGAGGGTCGAGTCTCATCCTCACGAAAGATATTGTAGATCGGGAAACTGTGCGCAGTAGGTTCAACCTGACTCACATCGAGCTGGTTAAGCTTCTCGACATGCTCGAGCACATGACCAAGCTGCGCCTCGAAGGCGGCGATTTCGCCAGGCTCCAGCTTTATCCGAGCAAGCTCGGCCACATATCGCACATCGAATTTAGTCGCGCTCATCGAGAAGTCTTAACGAATAGAATGCACTGAGAACGCCGTCAACGCCGGGAACGGTAGGGACGAGCTCCCGCGCGTCGTTGGTTAGTTCGTTCCCTGACTGGCGCACCACTGTCGAGTTTACTTCCCTACGGACGAGCAGGAGCTCGTCCCTACCGTTCCTGGCGTTACAAATGGTTCATCAGCTGCATCACGAGATAGACCACGATACTGCTCGCCCCGAGTACAGCCACCACTAAAGCCACTAGCCGCAGCCGGGCGGCCCGGCGTTGTGCCCGGCGTGGTCTGGGCGGCCGGTCAATTAGAACGTCGGATTCGTGACGGACATCCTCGAGTACGTCCGGAGAATCCAAGGGGCTGCGCCGGGCGCTCGCGCGCGCGATCCGCTCCTGACGTTCTCGTTCCAACCGTTCCTCCGCAAGCTTAGGCGCATCGGCGATGACTTTCTCAAGCTCAGCCATTTGCCGCCGCAACTCTTCTTCTTGCTTAGAGAGTTGGTCTTTTTGAGAATCGATCGGGGTTTGTCGAAATTGTTTTCGGTGCATCACCTGGCTAAGGCAGCGTGCGCGATAAAGAGGATGGCCAACGCGATCAGACCAAAAATAATGAGAGGTAGCGTAAATGCTAAGCCCCTCTTAAACCACGTGACGAAACTCCCCTCTTCAGCTGGGTACTCGGCAAATTCAGAGTTGCCCATTGGTTCGAGAACCTCGCTCTCCGACTCCGCATTTATTTTAGTAATCGATTTGGAATATTCGCCCCGGGCATCGTCCACCGCGCTCAAAGCCTTGCTCAATTCGCGATGCAAATCTCCGTTGTTCCAGGTCTTAGGATTAATTCGCTCCAGTGTGCGCAGGTGCTGCGCAAAAGCGGTCGCCGAAGACTTAAGCTGTTCGACCCGCTTCTCGCTTTCGTAAGTCTGGCGTTCAATCACGACCAGTGACCGACTCAGTTT
>JAFAHI010000578.1 GCA_019237325.1 Verrucomicrobiota bacterium
ATAAAGCAATTTTCTTTCGCCCGTCCTGATTTTGAAGATGGTGATTCGGTCGATCCCCGGCGCGCGGTTTGGTATGTGGAAGATAGACTGCCAAAGCGGGACAGGATCATCGTGATCGATGGCGGCCACGCCGGTTTAGTGGCTCAACAAATTCTGACCTCGCCCAATGCGGACAGTTGGGGTAACGGCTGGGATTTTGGGTCTATCGGCCAAGGATTATCGATTGCCATCGGGGCATGTTTCGCCCGGCCCGGAGAACGAGTAACTCATGTCACTGCGGATTCTGCTTTCATGATGAACGTCGCCGATTTTTACACTGCGGTGGCTTTCCGGCTTCCCTTGACGGTCGTCATTCTGAACGACCAAGCAGTCGGTCAGGAGAAACATGATCTCGTCCGTAAACAGATCGATCCGACGCTAGCCGACACTCCTCAACCGGATTTTGACCGGTTAGCAGAAGGTTTCGGAGCGAAAGGATTCCGGGTGAACCGCCCGGAGGAACTTGACCGTATCGACGCTGCCCTCGCCATCAAAGAAGGCCCTGTGGTAGTCGATGTCCGGATAAATGGCGACTTTGAGTTACCTCTTAGCCAGGACATCGCCCGTCAGTTCGCCAAAGGCGGATGACGTGGAGCGCTGCCTTCCCGCGGTCGCGGGACGAGGCCGATGCGGTCGGCACCCTGGAGGGGCGCCGCTTTGGCAGGTGGCTCGTCAACCTCCCAATATTTGTCGCGGTACCGTGTATGGCCGAAAATCTTGGCAACAGGCGGCTCCCGGGAACGTTTCAACGCGTGCCAGGTCTATACGTACCGTTCCAACCCAATAAACTCCCGAATCAGAGCGCTCGGTAGAAGCATCGCTTTGAGTCGTTCGCGGGAGCCGCTTGCTGCCACACGTTTTGGACAGACAAATGATAGAAATAAGGAAGCGGGTTGATCGCATCCAGGCCAAAGCGGCTCCCCTCCAGGGCGCCGTCCCCTTCGGCCTCGCAAGCGAGGCAGCGCTCCACGGGCGCCAACCGCTAACACCACTATGAGTTCCGCAGATCAACCCTTCATGTATGCTTGGCGCCTCGCCGGACCCGGTGGGTATTTCACTTATGAGCGAGTGCCTGTTCCCGATGTTCGCAGCGGCACTATTCTGATTCGCATGGAAGTCACGCCGATCCTCTCCTATCTGAAAAAATACGTGCAAGGATTGCCCGGCTATCTGTATCCGAAGTTGCCATTTACTCCCGGAACTAACGGCGCCGGCACTGTCGCGGCAGTAGGCAGCGATGTCTGGCACCTGAAACCCGGACAGCGTGTGGTCGTATCTCCTTACATGGTTGCGACCGAAAATGTCGAAGAACCGGCCCAAATGCTCGGCGGGCTTACCGCTATCAGTCCCGATTCAGAGCCTTTCTTCACGACTTGGCGGGATGGCACTCTCGCCGAATACCTGCTTGCTCCGGTTAACGCGGTCACGCCGGTTGACGATCCTTCTTTATCTAGCGATTCCCTTGCGCTGCTGGGCCGTTTCGCGGTCCCTCTTGGCGGACTCCTCCGCGGCAGGCTTAACGCCGGTGAAACGGCGGTGATCATCGGTGCAACCGGCAATTTCGGATCCGCCGCCGTACTGTTGGCGTGCGCTCTGGGAGCCGAACGCGTCGTAGCTGCCGGCCGAAATTCGCAACTTCTTGCTGATGTCGCCAACGCCGGCGGCCACCGCGTCTATCCCGTAACCCTCACCGGCGATCTGGAAGCGGATACCGCTGCGCTGCGAAGCGCAGCCGGTGGAGGTGCACATTTCGCTTTTGATATGGTTGGTCGTGCCCAGAATGCGGAAGCGACTCTAGCCGGTCTGAAAAGCTTGCGTCGTTGGGGTCGCCTCGTGCTGATGGGCAGCATGGCCGTGCCCCTCCCTTTAACCTATGCCGAGGTGATGCGGAACAACCTGGAAATCATTGGACATTTCATGTACCCGGCCAATATCTTCCTTAAGCTTCTGGCGCTCATCCGTTCAGGACTCCTCGATTTAAGAGCGATTCAAATGTATAGGTTCGGCCTTGCCGATTTGCCGGAGGCTATGGATGCAGCGGAGACAGCTGGCGGGTTAAGTTGCACGATTGTGACGGCCAGTTAGAAACTGTGAGGCAGCGATCTGCTCCGAGGATAAAGCGAATTAGATAATAACTCGTTTCTTTTTTGTTATTATATTCTTGAAGTTCGGTAAATCTCCTCTATATTCGTCGCCGTCATGCATCCGAAAGAGAGAGAAATTCGTGAGATCGCGACCAAAGCGCCATTTTTCCCGTTCACACTCTTGACCGCCGGTGGGGAGCGATACAAGGTGCCGACGCCAGATCACATTTCCTTCTTTCCCGATACAGACGAGGACGGAGTTCTGCAGATCGAGGAAGAACGAGCTCAGTGCTTCATCGTATTCCGAAAAGGCGTGCGCCAGCGTCTCCTTTTTTTGATACGATCACGGCCATCGACATGGGGGGCGCACCGAATCCGGTGAGCGGGCAATAACATCTGGTAGCGCAAAGTCTCCCA
>JAFAHI010000582.1 GCA_019237325.1 Verrucomicrobiota bacterium
CCCGCCCCAGGCAATTCGCCCGTATGGCACTAATCCCATAGGGCTTCAACCCGACGATCAGATGAGCTATCGCGATCTCATTTACTCCGCGATGATGGAGTCCGATGGGACAGCCGCTTATGCCTTGGCTTATACCGTTGGCGCTTCGCTGCGAGCGCGAGCAGCAGGATCCTTAGGCGAGCTCGGGGCCATCGAGGCGTTCGTTACCCAAATGAATGCGCTAGCCCGTCAACTTGGCATGGAAAGGACGCTTTTCGTGAATCCAGACGGGCTGGAACCTGAGAAAGGGCCTCAGCCTTATTCGACGGCGGCCGATGTGGTGAAGCTCGTCGCTTACGCGATGAACGACGCCGGTTTTCGCTTCTATGTCTCGCAAAAGGAACGCAAAGTCGCTTTCACTCGCGGCGGCCAGAACCTGGGATATCTGCTGCGAAACACGAATGAATTATTGGGCACCAACGGAATTGATGGAGTTAAAACTGGCACTACGGCCAGGGCCGGTCAGTGTATCGCTCTGTCTTCCCAAAGAGACCCGGAGATTCGCAAAGAAGGCGAGACAACTTACGTTACTCCTCGTCGGGTTGATATCGTGATATTAGGAGCAGCCGACCGATTTTCTGTAGGGCAGCAACTCTTAGGGAGAGCCTGGAGCTTATACGACCAGTGGGCTGCGGCCGGCAGGCCCGCGCAGACTTCGAAGCACTGATTCTTATGTACCAGAGGAGAATTGGCATACTGACGAGCGGAGGAGACTGTCCCGGTTTAAATGCCGTGCTCCGCGGTGTTACCAAGGCAGCGGAAAAACTGAACTGGCAAGTTATCGGTTTTCGAGACGGGTTCGAAGGATTGCTTCCCCCTTGCCAGTATACAATCCTTGACCGAGCCTCGACCGCCGGAATCATGCAACTCGGCGGCACGATCCTCGGCACCACGAACAAGGGACATTTTGTTGCTAAAGTCGGCAGCGGCGAAAAAACGACAGTCCCAAAAGAGGTAATCGAGAGCGCCCGGGCAACACTCGCAGAGCTTGGCGTAGAGGGCCTGATCGTGGTGGGTGGAGACGGATCCTTGACGACCGCGCTCCAGCTTTACGAACAAGGCTTTTCCGTGATAGGCGTACCGAAGACGATCGACAACGACCTGGAAGCGACGGCAATGACGTTCGGGTTTTACTCGGCCGTCAGCTGCGTAACGGATGCGCTCGATCGTTTACACTCGACCGCAGCCAGTCACAAGCGGGCGATGGTGCTGGAGGTAATGGGGCGACATGCCGGTTGGATTGCTCTTCATGGAGGAATCAGCGGAGGCGCCGATATTGTTTTACTACCGGAGATTCCATTTGATTGGGAAAAAGTTGCAGACGTCGTCCGTAGACGTGACGCAGACGGCTACCAAAGCACCATGATCGTCGTCGCGGAAGGCGCTCGCCCTAAGGATGGCATCCAGCACTACCAGGCGACTCAGGGCGCTGAACATCATTTTGGAGGGGTTGGTGAGATCGTAGCCCAGCAAATAGCGGAACGTACCGGAAAAGAGACTCGCTACTGTATTCTGGGGCATTTGCAGCGCGGCGGGACTCCAGGCCCACTTGATCGGATTCTGGCAACACGTTTCGGCGTGAAAGCGGTGAATCTGATCCAGGAAGAAAAATTCGGCCGGATGGTGAGCTACCAGCACTACGAAATTGCCGATGTACCTATCGCAGATGCAGTCCACCAGTTGCGTTTGGTCGATCCCAGTAACCAGTTGGTAGAAATGGCGCGCTCGGTGGATATTAGTTTTGGGGACCAGTAGCTTTTAGTAAGCAGTAAGCAGTAAGCAGTAAGCAGTGATTCAACACCAGGTAACGCAACCAAAAGCCTCGGCCCAAGCCACTTTCAGCATCTGCCAGAGATACTGCTTAGTGCTTACTGTTTACCGCTTACTGTTTACTGCTTACTTTTGTGGGCCAATACCCCTTAACGCCTTAACCGCCGCTTGATTCGCCACCCATCAATGGACCATTTGCTCGAACTTCTGCAGCAGAACTCAAAGTTGTCGCTCAGCGAACTAAGTAAACTCCTCGGACTGCCGATCCCCGAAATTCAGCAGAAGATCGCCGACTACGAGAAGAACGGTGTCATCCTCGCTTATCAAGCGGTGGTCGACCCGGAAAAGCTCGATGTCGATGCTGTCACTGCCTATATCGAAGTGCGGATCACGCCTGAGCGAGGGGGGGGATTCGATCGTCTGGCTCAACGCATAGCCCGGTTTGACGAAGTAAAAAGCTGTTGGCTGATGAGTGGTGGGTACGATCTAGCGGTTATCGTTGAAGGAGAAAACCTGAGACAGATCGCCCATTTCGTTTCGGAAAAGTTGAGCACAGTAGAAGGCGTGATTGCCACAGCCACTCGTTTCCGATTGAAGACTTACAAACAAAACGGGGTACTGCTCAGTGAACCGCCTCCCGTTGAAAGATTGCCTGTTACCCCATGAATCCTCCTGAGGATTTTTCCAGATTCATCGCGGATCATGTTTCGGCCATCCCGAAGTCCGGCATTAGGGACTTTTTCGAGGTGGTCCAATCGATGACTGACGTCATTTCGCTGGGAATCGGCGAACCCGACTACGTTACTCCTTGGCGAATTCGTGAGGCGGCGATCTTTGCTCTGGAGAAGGGTAAAACCGGTTACACGTCGAATCTTGGTTTGCCTCGGCTACGAGAATCGATCGCTTCGTATCTTTCGAGGCGGTATCATGTCGGCTATGATCCGAAGCGGGAAGTGCTGGTAACCGTCGGTGTCTCCGAAGCACTCGATCTAGCTCTGCGCGCAATCGTGAATCCAGGTGACGAGATCATCTATCACGAGCCAAGTTACGTCTCGTACAGCCCGAGCATTGTCTTGGTCGGGGGCAAACCGGTTTCTGTTTCCACTCGCGCCGAGAATGGCTTCAGCCTGTTAGCGACCGATCTCGAACCGAAAATCACGCCTCGCACTAAAGCTTTGTTGCTTAGCTTCCCGACAAATCCGACCGGTGGCGTCTTATCGTTTGAAGAACTCCGTTCGATCGCCGCAGTTTGCCGTCAGCACGACATCATGGTGTTGGCAGACGAGATTTACTCTGAGTTAACCTACGATGGGGTCCAGCATGTTTCTCTGGCCAGTCTACCGGGGATGCGCGAGCGAACGATTCTGCTGAACGGTTGCTCCAAGTCATTTGCTATGACCGGATTTCGTCTTGGTTATGCCTGCGCGCCCGCCCCGGTCATTGAAGCAATGATGAAGGTTCATCAATACGCCATCATGTGCGCTTCTATCATGTCACAGGAGGCGGCCATTGAAGCCCTGGATCATTGCGCCAGGGAAGTGGAAGAAATGCGGAATGATTATCAGCGCCGGCGAAACTTCGTGGTCAGCCGGTTAAACGAGATCGGGTTGCCCTGCCATTCGCCGAAAGGCGCTTTTTACGTGTTTCCGGATATTCGCCCGACCAAGCGGACGAGCCTTGAGTTCTGTTTAGGTCTTTTGAAAGAGATGAAGGTTGCCGTCGTACCGGGAAGCGCTTTTGGGGAATCCGGCGAAGGCTTCGCTCGCTGCTGTTTCGCGACCAGCCTGGTAAAGCTCCAAGAGGCGATGAACCGGATCGAGACGTACGTAAAAAAGCTCGGGGCGGAATGAATGGAGTGCAACGCACAGCGCTGGTAGGGCGAAAAACTCGGCGCGCCCCTGATGCCGGTCTTGCCTTGCAGCTAATTCGCGCCGGTTTTGAGACGCTTTGTGGCCCCGTTCTGTCTATTGTGTATCCAAATCGAAACCCGCGATCCTACCTAACCTTTGATGCTGCCACACCCGCAATGCGGCTCAAACCCGGCGCGGTTCGTCTCGTCATGATGGAACGCCCTGGGCGCGCCGAGGTTTTCGCCCTACCAGCCCGTACCATTGCTCTCCACCCATGATCGCGAAGGCCGTCATCCTGGCAGCAGGACGTGGGACACGGATGCGGGAACTCACAAATGAGGTTCCCAAACCGATGGTCGAGGTCCGCGGGAAACCCATCCTGCATCATATCCTGGATGGATTAGCCTCTGCTGGTATCGAAGAGGTTTTGATCGTCGTGGGCTACCGGAAAGAAGCGATCCAGGAGTATTTTGGCAACGGGCAACGGGTCGGATTGCACATCGAATATGTCGAGCAAGTGACTCAGGACGGCACCGGCCGAGTCGTTAGCCTCGCCAAGCCATTCTCCCGCGACCATCCCTTTTTGCTCATTTACGGCGATATCTTGGTGCAGCCAGAGGTCTATCAGAAACTCAGGGACCTCGGTCAGGAGGAAATGTTGATCGCGGTCAAGTTTTTGCAGGACGTTTCCAAGGGTGGCGCCGTTTACCTGGACGAGAATTTTCGTCTGATTGTTCTGCGCGAAAAACAGGACGCCGGCAGGATAGAGACCCACTGGTACAACGCCGGTCTTTATACTTTTCGGCCCTCGATTTTTCCATTCATCGACAAGCTGGAGAAATCGCCTCGAGGCGAATACGAACTGACGGACGCGATCCGCGCGACGGCCCAAGCGGGCCTTAAAATAAAAGCTGTCGAGATAAAAGGGTCCTGGGCGGACGTGCGCGACCCCGAAATTCTTCAAGCATTAAACCAACCGTCATAATATGTTCTCTTTATGCAGGTCGGTTTTGCTCAGATTAATACGACCGTTGGAGCTCTAAAACAGAACTTCGACAAAATATTTGAGGCCTATACCAAGGCTGTCTCGGCCGGCGCGGACTTAGTGTTAACCCCGGAGCTGGCTTTGACCGGATACCCTCCTCAGGATCTGGTCTTTAAATCTCGCTTCGTTCCCGAAACCTGGGAAGGGATTAACAATCTGCATCGGCGCGTTGGACCGGTTCCGTTGCTGGTCGGCTATGTGGACTTTAATCCGAGCCCAACCGGCAAACCGTTCGTGAATGCTTGCGCGGTCCTTCAACAAGGACAACCCATCCGAAAGGTTTTTAAGACCAGGCTGCCAACCTACGACGTTTTCGACGAGGCCCGCTATTTCGAACCGGCAACTCATCAGGAACCCTTCGAGCTCGCGGGGCGTCGCGTGGGCATTACCATCTGCGAGGATATCTGGACCGAACGATTCCTGAAAAGAGAGCTCTACCACCAGGACCCGGTAGCGAATTTGGTCGCTCAGGGAGCGGATGTGATCGTCAATCTTAGCTCGTCACCCTTCCATGTGGGTAAGGCTGCGCTCCGCATCGAGATGGTCAGCGAATTGGCGACCAAGTTCAAAGTCCCCTTCTTTTATTGCAACGCTATCGGCGGAAACGATGAGCTGATTTTCGACGGTAATTCGTTCGTCGTTGATGCGAACGGGCGAACGGTCGCAAGTTTGGCTGCATTTGAGGAAGAGGTTGCAGTCCGAAACGCGAATCCGCCTGGAAATCGATTTGTCGCGCAATCTCCCGAGGAAGAGATTTATCGGGCGTTGGTACTGGGCGTTCGCGACTATTTCCTGAAATGCGGATTTAAGACCGCGGTACTCGGCCTCAGCGGCGGGATTGACTCCGCAGTAACCACCGTCATCGCGGCGGAGGCTCTGGGTCGCGAAAACGTCACCGCGGTTTCCATGCCTAGCCAGTATTCATCGCAAGGCAGCCTGGATGATGCCGAAGCCCTGACCGATAACCTAAGGATCCAACGGCATGTCTTGCCGATTAAAGAGCCTTTCGAAATCTTGAAAGGCCAGTTCAAGGAGGTCTTCGCGGGCAAACGTGAAGACACTACCGAAGAGAACATGCAGTCGCGCCTGCGCGGGCTGACCTTGATGGCTCTTTCGAATAAGTTTGGTCATTTGCTCCTAACGACCGGAAACAAAAGCGAGCTTTCGGTCGGTTACTGCACGATCTACGGAGACATGTGTGGCGGACTAGCTGTGATCAGCGACGTACCGAAGACCATAATTTATCGCCTTGCCAAATGGATTAACCGGGAACGCGAGATTGTCCCCGCAAACACAATTACCAAAGCCCCGAGTGCAGAGCTGAAATTGAATCAGACAGATCAAGACACGCTGCCAGCGTACGAGGTCCTCGACGCGGTCCTACAGCTTTACGTTGAAGAACTGCTTAGCCCGGAGGATATCGTCGCCAAAGGTTACCCGGAGGAGACGGTTCGCTGGATTCAAAGTCACGTTGACTCGAACGAATACAAACGGCGCCAGGCTGCGCCGGGATTGCGGGTCACAAGCTTGGCATTTGGTATGGGGTGGCGTATGCCTATCGCCCAGCGTTATCTGCGCTGATACGATGAAAGAATACCTCGCTGCCCGCCAGAAGCTCGTCGATGAGGCTCTCGATCGATTGTTGCCAAAGGTGACCCTAAAACCCAAAACCATCCACAAGGCAATGCGCTACAGCATATTTGCCGGCGGAAAACGATTACGACCGATTCTTTCCCTGGCGGCTGCCGAATGCTGCGGCGGGTCGGTGGAAGCTGCGATGCCTTTGGCCTGTGCGGTCGAGTGTGTGCACACCTACTCGCTCATCCACGATGATCTACCGTGCATGGACGATGACGACTTTCGGCGTGGTGTTCCCACCTCGCACAAAGTCTTCGGCGAAGGGATCGCCGTGCTGGCTGGTGATGCGCTCCTGACTTTCGCATTTGAGTTACTGACTTTAGCCCAGGGATGGCCGCGGTATCCTATTCGGGAAATTGTTCAAGAGTTAGCGGTCGCTGCCGGTAGCCGGCACCTGGTGGCCGGTCAAGTCGTCGATCTGGAAAGTGAAGGGAAAAAAATATCGCAGTCGCTCCTCAACTTTATCCATGAATCAAAAACCGCGGCCTTGTTGCGGTCTTCTATCCGTCTCGGCGCGATGAGCGCCAACGCCACGCCGGCTCAGCTACGCAATCTTTCCGATTTCGGCCGATCCCTGGGACTGGCTTTTCAGGTCATCGACGACATCCTTGATGTCACCCAAACCACAGAAAAACTGGGAAAATCCGCCGGAAAAGATATCGCCGCAGAAAAAGCGACCTTTCCTGCGGTCGTCGGGTTAGAGAAATCCCGCAAGATCGCCCAAAAGTTAACCAAAGAAGCGCGCGAAGCTCTGCGCCCCTTCGGCAAGCGCGCGGAGCTGCTTCTTGGGATGGCCGACTATCTGTTGGAGAGGGATTATTAAGCGAGACCTGGAGGGGAGCCGCTTTTGCCCGAACACCGTTTGCACGCACATTCCTGAAACCCCGTGGTTGCCAGGTCGGCATGTGCTAGCAGGCGGCTCCCGCGAACGGCTCCTGATGCTGCCATCACCACCGCGATTCGATTTGTTTCCGATCAACGCGATAAGGTAAAACCGCGCCATGAGACGTTTCCGGGAGCCGCCTGCTAGACAACGCCTCAGACATACAACGTTGGTCGCACAATCAGATCAGGTTACGGGCAATGTTCAAAAGCGGCTCCCCTCCAAGGCGCGGCTCCTGTCGCTGCCATAGCCCACCGCGATTCGTTTTTGTTTCCGATCAACGCGATAAGGTTAAACCGCACCCACGAAACGTTTCCGGGAGCCGCCTGCTAGACAACGCCTCAGACATACAACGGTTGGTTGCACGATCAGCTCAGGTTACAGGTGACGTGCAAAAGCGGCTCCCTCCAGGGGGTGCGGCACAAAATCGCGACAAAATTTATTTGCGCACCGTGCTCCACCATGCCACTGTCCGGGTCTTTACCAGCTCGTGGCCATGGCATACGCAATCATCCGTTCAGGGAATAAACAGTATCGGGTCGCCCCAGGCGAAACGGTGGCCGTCGAAAAGCTTTCCGGTCAAGCCGGCGACAAAATCACATTCGGTGAGGTTGTGCTTCATTGTGATGGTGATACAGTGACGCTGGGTGCTCCCCTGATCGAAGGAGCGAAAGTTTCTGGAGAAGTGGTGGAGCAATTTAAGGATAA
>JAFAHI010000591.1 GCA_019237325.1 Verrucomicrobiota bacterium
ACGAAAAGGTGCAGCTCCGTAGGAGCGACATCTGATTGTGAAGGTAGGTTAGGGCGTAGCTACGCACCCTTAGATTCCGCTCCTAACGGAGCTGACCGTGTCTGGGCCGCCGTGGCTATAAAGATTTTCGCTCCTACGGAGCTAGTCACCCACAGACAATGAAATCGTAGCTCGCTCTCAGTTGCGAAGTGAGTTTCTTTTGATTAAGCCGGACGCGATCCGCAAAATTATTGTCGGGCCAACCGGCGGCAGATGCTGATTTGTAGTGCTCATAAATTGGGCAGTCGTGGTTTAGTCCCCTCAACACGACGTGTTCTGAAGACCTGGAAGTAAAAGCTAAGATCGCAGCGATCCGCCCATTTCTTGTTCCAATTGCCGCAATTTCTTCCTAGAAAGGCGCATCGTGAGTCCAGCGCTTAGGAAGGAAAATGTGCGGAGAAGTTTCGGAAGGGTCGCTTCTCGAACATGAATTGCGGCGCTTAAGACGAAAGCGCCGCTTACCCGAAATTCGCGAGTATAGTTATATCTGTAACTACCTGAGATACAGAGCAAAAGAATATGTCATCAAAGAATTTGTTTGATCTAAGTGGACGCGTGGCGGTCGTAACCGGCGGGAATGGAGGGATCGGTCGCGGGATTGCCTTAGGCTTGGCTCAAGCCGGCGCGGCAGTTGCGGTTGTGGCCCGTAACGATGATAAAAATCGACGCGTGGTAGGCGAACTTGAGGCGCGCGGTGTCCCCGCGCTGGCTGTGAAAACCGATCTCGCGGATCGGTCACAATTGCCGTCTGTTGTCCAGGAGGTCGAGAAAAAGCTAGGACCAATCAATATTCTGGTTAACAATGCCGGTATAGTAGTTCTGGGCGGTGTTCTCGAGCTTAGTGCCGCAGACTGGGACCGCGTGCTTGAAACCAATTTGAACGCTGGTTTTTTGCTTTCGCAGCTCGTTGCCCGTTCAATGATTCAGCAGGGCCGAGGCAAAATCATCAACATTGCCAGCGAATTAGCCCTATTCGGCTCCGGACTCGTCCCATCTTACAGCGCCTCCAAAGGTGCTGTGGTACAGCTGACGAAATCCATGGCCATCGAACTCGCAAAGTTCAATGTCCAGGTAAACGCCATCGCACCCGGGTTCATCGACCCCGATATGGTAGCGCCTATCAAAGAAATGCCGCTCTACGAGGATGTCATCAAACGAACCCCGGCCGGGCGTTTTGGCACGCCAGAAGAATGCGCTGGAACCGCGATCTACCTGGCCTCGCACGCTTCCGATTTTGTAACCGGTGCTACTATCTACCTGGATGGCGGTTTCGCTGTGCAGCTATGACATTCGATTACGGCGCTACCGGGCGCGCAGAAGCCGGCTAATGCTCAGTTCATAGTCACGTCGCCATCGTACAGAGCACACAATCGTCAACAAAAGCAGCGCCGTGCAGGCGATCAAAACCGGAACTGCCAGGTATGGGATTATTACGCAGAACGGTGCTGCCACGGCCGCGGTCAACCACAAAATCAGTCCCAGTGCCTTTAGCGCGCGGGGTTGGCGTCTCCAGAACCAAGCGACTCGATCCAGCTCGTCCTTGGGTACAGCCTGATAGTCGATCTCCACCTTTTGGAGGAGCTCGATAGGACATAACTCCTCGTATCTCCAAGCCTGATCGTCGTGCAAGTCCTTCCAAAATCTAACCAGATGTTCGCTACATTTGGTCCTTGGTACGGAGGAAGTATTCCAGCCCTTACTTTCCAATTCGCCGTTCTTCATTGTCCTTCCTTTCGATCTATTTCCTTAAGTTGAATCAGGTCTTTAGTGTGAAATGTCCGGAATAAAGCGGCAATTCACTAGACAATGTTGAATTCTGATTAGACCGCCGTTGTTATCGTCCAGACTGCCGATTTCTTGCGTCGGCCCTTATCGCGTGCTGGGATCGGGCGGGCAACAGCAGAGACCGCATCCAATATCCGAATTCCCGGTTCCTCCATAACCCCAGCTTCTCTATTCCTCGACCAACGCACCCCTAAAGATCGACCTTGAATCAAACGTTGAATGATCGGGCCGCCAGAGACACCATCGATCTCCATTCTCTTTCTCAATTGGCAGGTGAAGCAGTAGATGAATTCTGCCTTCCTCGTCTTCGACCTGATAGGTAGGAACACCACCTCTCAAGGCAAGCTCAATGCCCGAGGTCTCATCCATCCAGAACTTGAGTACGGTGAAGAAGCGGTCGGGTTTGTCGTCAGAAAAGAGCATCAATCGAGTGCTAGCGGGCAAAGCTTCGCCAAAGACGACGGGGCGCATCAGATCTAGTTTGTGACCGAGCGCCAGGTGTTTGCAATACGTCGTTCCGCGTATTGACTTGCGCTGGGCGTGGGGGATCAAAAGTATGATTCCGGGCGAGCGATGGTGCATGTGCCGATTAAGTTTCAGTTGCCGACGCCAGCGACAATGCCGATGAATGTGCACATTTTTGCCTCAAGTCAGAACGACTATCCAAGTTCATTGACCGTCATTCAGGCAGTCATGGCCGGTAAATTGCCTCAACGCGTTCCCCCATCTTCGACCTGGTAAGAAGGCTGCTATACCAGCCTCAGACTTGGTGCACTAGTTACAGGGGTCAGTTCCCCATCGTAAGAACGACACGAAAACGGACTTTGCCGCTGTGCATTCGTTCGTAGGCCTCAGCCACGCGACTAAGAGGAAATTTCTCGATCATCGGATGCACGTCGCTCAGCGCGCTGAATTCCAAAGTGTCCTGAGAGTCGCGGGCGGTGCCCGAGTACCAGCCTGAGATTTGGCGGCGGCCCATTATCAAAGGCATCACGCTCACAGTAAGCGGCTCATTCGGTGCAGCCGGAATCAAGAGATTGCCATTTATTCCGAGGCCACCAACTGCGTCAGAGATCGCTTTCGCGCTCGGGGCCGTCGCCAGAATCACTCGCGCGCCACCAAGTTTCTGCAGTTCAGTCACCGTATCAACGGAGGCCCCATCTATGTAATGATGCGCACCTAGTTTTCTTGCGAGCGGTTCTTTGTCCGCGCCTCGTCCGAGGGCAACCGTGTGAAATCCCATTTTGCGAGCGTATTGGACGCCGAGATGTCCGAGGCCGCCAACTCCCTGTACGGCGACAACGTCGCCCGGACGCGCGCCGGAGTTGCGCAAGGCATTAAAGACCGTAACGCCTGCGCACATGAATGGCCCGGCTTCTTCGGCAGGTACCTGGGACGGAATAGCCGCGAGGGCTTCCGCCGGTGCGATCACGTATTCCGCATAGCCGCCATCATAGTCGATACCTGTCACCTTACGATGAACGCACATGTTGAAGTCACCGCGACGACAGGGCTCGCAAACGAAATCATGGCCGCCATGCCAGCCTACGCCAACGCGATCGCCTTTTTTCCAGGTCGTAACTCCCTCACCAGGAGCATCAACGCTGCCGGCTATTTCATGACCTGGTACACGCGGATATTGCAAGCCCGGCCAGAGTCCTTCCTTGACCAGTTCATCGCTGTGGCAGATTCCGCAGGCTTCCACCTTTATCCGTACCTGTCCGGGACCTGGTTCAGGAATCTCGCGTTCAACCAGCTCAAAATCGCCACCTGGTTTGCTAATCTGGGCCGCTGTCATTTTTGCTTTCATAAGGAGTTTCGGGCGTTTCCTATTTAAGGCTTAAGTTCGCCTTCCATTGGATACCCGCTGTCTTCCCAGTCCGCTATGCCTCCCGGATAATGCCACACGTTTTGAAAGCCGCGTTCAACGAATTGGTGATAGACCATAACACTTGCCGTACAACCGGGGTTAGAGCAGTAGACAATTATTTCCCCCTTCGGATTGAGTGTCTGGAAAAAAGCTTTTTCGAAGCGAATGGAGCCGGGAATCCGCTTTTCCCTAAACATCCACTCGTCCAAACAATTGACTAACGTGAATTCGGCGCGTTGGTCGAGCTTCTGCTTTAGCTCCTCGCGATTGATCGTATTCATAAGAGCGTCCTGACCAGCGAAAATCTCGTCTGCCAGGGAGCTCCTTTCCAGTGCATTTTGCGGAAAGGCGGCCTCAGGTCTGGTCAGGTTGTTGCCGCAACCTACACCAGTAAACGGGGACCCACCCGGCGCCGTGTAACCGACCGCTTGGCCGTTCTCCGGTTTTCGGGAATTCGGTTTCCATCTTGCTTCGAGGGCATCCGTGGCGATGTTGCCTACTGTCAAGGCCGGTAGAGGGCGAGCAGCGAACTTGAGGGTGAGGTAAGCATGAAAGCGACGACGATGTTAGCGCTGGCCCTGATTTTCCTCGGGGCGGCTCCTGAATTACGTGCGCAACACACTGCCGTCGTCATTAACCTAACTGAGCAGACGGCTTATTTGCTTGAGAATGGGCGAGTCGCCCTGGTTTCGCCAATCGCTTCTGGCAAAGAAGGCTGGGGAACGCCGAGTGGGAGGTTCCATATCATAAAAAAGGACCAGAACCATGTCTCCGGCGATTTTGGTCTGGTGGTCGATAGTTACGGCAGAATTGTCAATCCGGACGCGACTCCGAGTTCACGCGTGCCTCCCGGGTGCCATTATATGCCTGCTCCGATGCCGGACTACATGCAGTTTGGCCCATTTCTAGGGATGCATGGGGGATTCCTACCTGGTTACCCGGCATCGCACGGTTGTGTGCGGATGCCTCACGATTTCGCGGCGGAATTTTTTGCTCGCGTGGAGGTAGGCACACCGGTCGAAGTGATCGGCAACGCCCGGAGCGTAACGCACGTCAGAAAAGCGATACCCCTCGTTCAAGCCGGGGACTCCGGTCGCGGAGTTGATCCTGATGAAATGGTTGGCAGCTCTCGAAATGTAACGCGGGTTAGAAGGGCGCTACCGGTCGTTCAGCCTGAGGGCCCCGGTCGGGCAACAAATGTTCACTCCTGGAACAAAGCCCAATAGCCCGGATCATCGGTTGAAAAACGTGATTTAGCCTCCAGAGGAGCCACACCCTATCCTAAACGACCTTCCTATGCCGCTCCTAGCGGAGCTGATCGCGTTTTAGGTGCTGCTGCTACAAAGATTTCGCTCCTACGGAGCTATCGGCTGAATTTGGCTTCATCTGTTTTTTGTCCGGCTGTTTTTGATTCCGCCATCAGAATATAAGTGTTGCTTTGAGAACGATAAGCGCTGCATGCTCGGCCCATGAGCTACCTCTTATGTACGCATACTGGGGTGCGATCCTCCGGATCAGGGGTAGGAAAAAAACTCAATCGTCCAGAAAAACGAATTGTTAGTTGGGTCGCGATCTGCGCGTTGTCTATTTTCTGTTCGAGCGTTCCGGTTCATGCAGGATTGCTAAAACCGGACGTGGATTATTCTAATTATCAAACGCCACTGCTGTTTCAGATGGTGAACCGGATTAAGGCCAAGATCGCAGCCCGTTTAGGACCAGGAGAGAACCGACGAGATCGCTATTTCATCATTCCTTTTGCTTACCAAAACAGAGGGAATAGCCCTAATTTTTCGCACTCCTTCATCTCAGTCGTACGCGTATTCGCCGATCAAAAGCAACCCAAGTATACCCCGGGCTTGAGACAAGGGATGTATAGGAATCGAAATTTTGAGGCCTTCACGATTAGCTGGTTACCACACGATTTCGATAAAAACCCGAATCTGTGCGTTTTCGACGGCGCGGGCAGCCGGGTCAACCCGAAACTTAACCAGTGTCGTCCCGTAGTCGGAAGAAACTTCACTCTGCCTGAGACACTGACGCTAGCGGTGAATGAAAAGGTTGCTGTGGGAATGTGGGGACCGTACGAGATCAGAAAAGAGGCGTTTGATCTGGGTGTGAAAAGGAAGCGGCTACTCGACGGAGGAAGTATTCGCTATATAGCGGATGACCGCCTTTACCGCAAAAATCGGGTCGCGATCAATTGTTTCCACGCCATGGCTGGCTTGGAAGAGCTTTACCCTAATGGCGGATTTTTAGGGACTGGTTGGCGCATGTGGGGGATCGATGGTACAGCGCGAGTTCTCATAGAATACACTAAGGCAGTTCGAACCCAGGGCGCTATTCTCGAGCCAGTCGACTATAAAAAAGATCTTTACGGATTCGTGTACGGACCAGAACGCAATGCCCCTGGGGTTTATAACCCTTTCCGGAACGCGTCTGCCTATCATGATTAGTTTGTGAGAATCCAGTCCTGAGGCCGGGCGAATAATCTCGCGGCTGTGCCGTCACCAGTCGGCACAGACACAATTTGCATTTCGTCCCGTCTATGTCACCTCTGGGGCATGTTCACGTTCTTGCTTCGGTCGTCCCGAGTCCTCCCGGTCGCAGCAGCCCTCGGAACAGCGGTTCACTTGCCGGCCGAGACCCTCACCCAGCCCGTGGCGCCGGTGCGCCCGGTGACCGACAATTACTTCGGAACCGTTGTCACTGACAACTATCGTTGGATGGAGGATCTGAAATCGCCGGAGGTGCAAAAGTGGATGAAAGAGCAGGCGGCCTATACCAAAGATTACCTTGGTAAGCTGCCCGGACGCGATGCGCTACTAAAGCGGATCGAGGCATTAGACAACGCCGCGACCCGGGTTCCGGAAGTGCAATTGCACGGGACCTACTATTTTTATCTCAAAACTAATGCTACCGATCAGACGCCGAAGTTGTATGTACGCGACGGCCCCGACGCAACCGAGCGGCCGCTGGTTGATCCGCAGGTCTTAGGGGGCGGGGAAAAGCGTTTCACTATCAGCGCCTTTTACCCATCGCCTGACGGCCGGTTCGTTGCGGTCGAAATCGCAGCGGGTGGCTCCGAAGAGGGCGTCGTACATGTTCTCGACGTCGCCACTGGAAAACCGCTGAAGGATAAGATCGATCGGGTTTGGGAATCGAGCGTGAGTTGGGTTTCCAACGATAAGTGCTTTTTCTATTCCCGTCTCCAAAAGCTCGAGCCCGGGATGACGGAACTGGACAAAGAACTTAACGAGGCGGCCTATCTGCACCGCCTGGGGGATGACCCGGAGATGGACACTCCGGTGCTCGGAAGCAAGTTCAATCCACCTGTCCCGATGCTCCCTACCGATTCGGGGTTCGTGACCGTGCCGCCGGACTCGCACTACGGTTTTGGGACTATCTTCCACGGGGTACAAAATGAGATCACGCTGCTCTGCTCGCCGATCGAGGCGTTAACGCAGGGAAAACCGTCTTGGACGAAAATCTGCGATGTGGATGACGGCGTTGTCGGTTTCGACGCGCGCGGTAACGACTTGTTCCTTCAGACTCATAAGGACGCGCCACGATTTAAGATCATCCACGTTGACTTACAACATCCGGACATCGCCAAAGCGGATGTCGTGGTGCCGCAATCCGATCTCGTGATTAAAAACGTCGGCACAGCAAAGGATGCGCTCTACGTTCAAGCAGCGCAGACCGGGATCGGACGCGTTCTTCGAGTTGCCTACGGTCAGAGCGAATCTCAGCAAATACAATTGCCCTTTGTCGGGGCGGTAGCCGGGTTCGCGACCAACCCGCAAGCCGACGGTGTGCTCCTGCGACTGGCCGGGTGGGTGGAAGCTCCCGGTTGGTATGCCTACAACCCGGGCACGAACCAAGTCATCGACACGAGGCTTGAGCCTCAGAATCCCGCTGATTTCTCCGGCATTACCGCCGTTGAAGTCACCGCGCCCGGCGCCGATGGCACGCCCATTCCACTTTCAATCATCTACAAAAAAGATCTTAAAATGGACGGATCAAACCCATGCTTGATGGAGGGGTATGGCGCCTACGGCATTACGATTGATCCTGAGTTTCAGGCTACTCAATTGGCGCTTTTGGAGCGGGGCGTGGTGGTGGCCTTTGCGCACGTTCGGGGCGGCGGGGAAAACGGGGAGGATTGGCATCTGGCGGGCCAAAAACTAACCAAACAGAACACCATCAGCGACTTTATCGCCTGCGCGGAATACTTGATAAGACAGGGGTATACCTCTCCCAGGAAGCTCGCTCTTCGCGGCACCAGCGCCGGCGGGATTACGATCGGCGGCGCACTCACCCAGCGCCCTGACCTGTTCGCCCTTGCTATTGTCAATGTGGGCGTCGTCAACCCCCTGCGAGCGGAAGCCGAACCCAATGGGGCTGTGAACGCGCCTGAGTTCGGATCGGTGAAAGACCCGGACGGCTTCAAAGCACTGTACGCGATGGACGCATACCAGCACGTTAAAGACGGTACCCCGTACCCGGCAGTGCTTCTCATTACGGGCGCTAATGATCCGCGTGTCGATCCGGTCGAACTCTTCAAAATGACCGCACGCCTCCAGGCCGCAACCTCCAGCAAGAACCCGGTGTTGCTCCGAGTCGACCCCGATGCCGGTCACGGCATCGGTTCTTCCAAGCAGCAGCACGATCTTATCACTGCTGACCAAGCGGCCTTGCTGCTGTCCCTGGCGGCGAATCGCGAGTAGCTTTTGGGGCGAACGCTTACTCGGAACTCTGGATGGCGCCCGCAGCGCGCAGCGCTCCGACCGCTCTTCGATGCTGATGATTCACCTTTGTGGCCAACAGCATACCCAGAACTTGCAGACAGGCGGCTACCGCCAGAGCACTCGCGAAAGCGTTCCCGTATGCAGCGCTACCGGTTTGCTGCCCAAGGACGGTGAAGAAGACACTCCCGACCGCAGCAACGCCTACGGCAGCTCCGACCTGAAGAATAGAGGCAACAACGCCAGCGGCTAATCCGGCTTGTTCGGGTTCAACCTCGGTTAACACGATGCGGACCGTGGAAGGTTGTAGAAGGCCCGGACCTGTTCCAGCGCAGATCAGACCAGCGTAGAAAATGATTCCAGGGTCGAAGATGGATTATCGGCTCTGCGGTTTCAGTGAGCCGGTCTCATACTTATAGACCTTCATCTTACTTCCTCCGCCGGCCATCCCAAAATCCGGTCAGCGAGCGCGAAAAGGGGCAGGCTCACCAGGGCGATAGCTTGTGCTGAATTGAGCGATACCCGTGATTCTTAATCAGTGGGTTCTCAGATCCGATTTCCACACGTTAGGATTTCAGAGTAAACCACTTACGCATATTGGATCGCATTGGTTGTTTTATCATTTTTGGCTTTTTTTATTTCGGAAATCTTATAAAAATCAGATGTACTATGAGGTTCCATAATACCTTTAAAATCTGCCGGGCAGTGGCCGTTCCCGCCCGGGTTCCCAGGGCATGATGAGACGACGCGGCTTCATCGGTTCTGTTCTTGGTGGCATCGGCGCCAGTTTTCTGAGTGTTGAACGCGCGACTGCTAAGGCGGGCGGGCTTAGGCCTCCTCCGCTAGCTTTGTCCGCGGGCTTTTCCAATTTAATCTTTTACGAAGAATTTGATCGTACACCCGACATCGGGTTTGGCACTGACGGTCACAAATGGAACGCTGGACTTTGGTGGGAGCCGATTCCTTCACGCAACGCCTTTAGTGTCAGCGATAGCATTTTGACCATTTCGTCCGGTACGAACCCTGAGGTAAATCTCTGCACTCAGTACCACGACGCGAGTGGCGGTACTCAATTCCTGGGTGGCTATTTCGAAGCCCGTATGTCTTGTACTGACTGGAGCGCGTTTTGGCTTTTCTGTTGGGATAGAGCTACGGTCTATGGAGATAAGGTATTGCCGTCAAATCCGCTAACCTGGACGAACGAAATCGACATCGTTGAAACGGATGGTGGTTCTCCGAATTCTGTATGGTGCACCCTTCATAGAAATAGTTCTGCGGACAGTTTGCCGGACGAACAGAATTATCCCGCGCAGATCAATCTTAACACCTCCGCAATTGGGGCATGGCACGTCTACGGTTTGCTGTGGACCCAGCAATCTGTGACCTGGTTCGTGGATGATATTCCGGTGTTAAGCGTCCCGCCTTATGCCAGTACTTGGCAACCGGTTCAATTGGTCTTAACGGCTGCGCCTGGCGGCGTTAATGGATCAATGTCTCAGACAGTTCCCCCGATCACACAGATTGATTGGGTCAGAGTCTGGCATCAATGATTGCGACTGACTTACTCGAATTGAAGAGCTGCGTGGTAAGGGAGTCCTGAAACGTTTCAAACCGCTGCAGTTCCTACACCGTCTGGCGGTACAAGAACGCTCTCGAACATCTTCGCCGGAACTCGAGTAGTGGAGACGACGCCCATTTGAACCGCGATCAGCGTTAGAGATGCGGCGTTGTGTACACCCAGTTTTTGCATCAGCCGCATCCTATGGTTTTCGACTGTCTTGGTGGAGACTCCGAGTAACACTGCGATCTCCTTATTCGATTTGCCTTCGGCGACGGATTGCAATATTTCCATTTCCCTATGCGATAAAGCTTGGGTTGATGGCAATTGTGAGTTGCGGAGCAACTGGCTAATTTTTGGCGAAAAGAAGCGGCCGCCGGCCGCAACTATACGAAGTGCAAAAACTAGTACCTCCAACGGTTCTGCTTTGTGCACAATGCCATTCGGTTCCCCCCGCAAAGCACTATTCAGAACCCCAGCATCCCACGCCCCGGTGAAGACCAGGATTCGCGTTTCAGGAAGTTCTCTGCGTAGCCTCGAGACAACTTCCTGACCGCACAACTCTGGCAGGTAAATGTCGACAATAGCAAGATCCGGCGCAGTTTTTTTGAAGAGGCGCATTGCCTCAAATCCGGTTCCGGCTTGACCAATTACTTTGTATTCCAGACATTCTAGATAGCGGCCCATCAATTCACGAACGGCCTGGTGATCATCCACTATTACAGTCGTCCTCTTCATTTAACTTCCAATACATCCTAAGTTGATCTGGTATTTATTAATTTCCCAAAAATTATACTCGCCGCAGTTATTCAGCCGCAAAACGTCCCTCGTCGCGAGCGATTACGTAGTCACAGCTCTAGCGAATACGCCGGAACGGATCACGTGCAAAACATAGAAAGAACAGGTTTATTAGTGGGAGCAACACTTAGACGTTGTTCACCACGCGGATATTCTCTCGACTTTGACTTATCTTCTGCATCGAGCAATTATCAATCGCTAGCGACCGCCTTCGAGGACTTCATCTTGCTGAAGAGGAACGGTTCCGCGGACATACGGACTCAGAGACGAAACAAGCGAAGGACCAGCAGCAGCTCGTTCAAGTAGAAGCCGGCCATTTCGTCCTAAGTCGATTGTAGTTGCCAGTCGAGCCGAACCCAGTCAGGTCTGGGTCAAGGATATGATCTACGTTGGCACAGCCCGAAGGGCCGGCTCTATCCGGCATCAGCGTGAGCGGCGTAGGCAACTGCGATGATAACACCAGAGTGGGACCGTTGTTCAGCGCCTTAAAACCGAATGTTTGCCGTTAAATCAGCAAAAAAAAACAGACACTCTCGTGTCCGTTCTTTCGGGCAAGCCTAATTTTCTGTCGAAGGCCGCGTTCTGCGCTAAGCAAAGACGACGGCCTTATTCGCATAACAGAGGATCCGATGATCCAAGTGCCAGCGCACGGCGCGGGACAAAACGATTCTTTCCAGATCGCGTCCTTTCTGGATGACGTCGTCCAGCTGGTCCGAATAAGTGATCCTGGTCACTTCCTGTTCTATTATTGGTCCTTCGTCGACACTTGGCGTTACATAGTGTCCTGTCGATCCAAGGAGTTTTACCCCGTGGGTGAAAGCCTCATGGTACGGTTCTACCGCCGGAAACCCTGATAGAAACGATTGCCTTACGTTAATAATCTTCAGCGGGTATTTCGCGACAAACCCCGCAGAGATCACTTGCAGGTAGCGTGCGAGCACAATCAAATCCACACTGTGACGCGCCAACAATTCCAGTTCCTCAGCCTCCACTTGTGCTCTTATCTGTGGAGTCACCGGTAGGTAGTAAAATGGCACACTGTAATATTCTGCCAACAGGGTTGCACTCTGATGATTGCTGATGATTAAGCCGATGTCACAGTCCAGCTCCCCGGTTTGATATCGATGCAGAAGATCTAATAAACAATGCAAATGATGAGAGACAAAGACTGCAACTGCAGGTGTCTTAGTGCAGTATTCGACCTCCCAGCTAAGCGAGAAACGCAAAGCAAAGGTGCCGAACTTTCTCCGAAAGCATGCTTCGTTTAAGACGAAATCCTCTAGACTCCACTCTACGCGCAGTAAGAGAAGGTCTAGGGCATTGTCCAGGTGTTCATCCCAGTCAATGATGTTCGCGCCATACTCACACAAAAAGTCGCTGATGGCTGTTCCGGTACCCTTCCGGTATGGGCAGCTAATTCGCAAGACTGCAGTGTTTTTCATTCGGTTAAATCTGCGTACTCGATACCCAGAAAACCAGGTCTCGAGGATTTACCATGCCAAGTCAGCAGGACCCCACAGGAGCGTTATACCATAGGCATTCAAACCCGCTTTCCGGGCTACAAAGAAGGTATTTCCCGTTATCCTTGAGCCGCCCCGTAGAAATGAATACGGTTTGTTGCCGTGACTCTGGATAGGCACTCACCAGTTTGCCTCGGAACGGAATCTGCCTTTACTCTTTACGAAGGCCAGGTCCACTTGTCCCAAAGCGCCGTCAAATGGTCTTCTCTGATACCCGGTAATGTCATAAAGCTCATATCCTCGATCGAACATGAACGATATGACTTCACGCGTGAGGGGTTGACGTGGCAGAAAGCTGAACAACGATGTCTCCAGAATGAATAGTTCTGTGCGGCCAAAGGTTGTGTTCTGCGCTCCTGAAAGAGCTTCTAGTTCAAATCCTTGGATATCAAGCTTTACGAGATCGGGGAGGAATCCCGGGTAGGTCTCGGCGAGGACTGAATCTATCGTCACGATCTGGGTTTTACGTTGCTTGCCGGATCCGAGTTGGCTCCGATCCACTGGGGGAAGGAAGGAAGATCCATTGAGGTCTGACCAGATTGTCTGGACTAGCTCTCCAGGCTTGCGACCCGCTCCTGCCTTTATGTAACGACAAGTCGGTAGGCTGCTGCACAGTTTAGATAGATACGGCTCCATCTCGTCTTGCGGCTCAATCATGATCACGGATGCATTAGGAAAGATGGAAAGCGCAAGACGGGTCCAGGCGCCCCGATTCGCGCCAACGTCAACAATACCGCGCGGGATAAAGCCGCGAGCCCGAATATTTTCAAGAAAGCTGACTAGCTCGCCGACTCCCCCGCCACGATTGCGTTTGATCTCAATTCCAAAGGAATCGAGTCCCGATTTAATCGCCGATTTAACCGCGTACTTCATACGACGAAATGTTCCATTGCCAGGTCTGATTGCCATTGTCGGCTGGCTAGGGACGCTCACATTTAAAACCGATCTGTTAACCATATTTGCTATTTTATTCTTAGGAATGAGAATTCAGAGCTCGTTTCAGAGACATGAAATAAATCAAATCCTGCATCTCTGAGGCTCTGGACGGACTTGACCGTAGTAGCAAGAGATTCGATTCCGGTGCGGTGATGAAACTCGATCAAAAGCTGCCTAATCGGCACCGGGCACTGGAGAAGCTCAGGAAGCACATCGTACTCAGCACCTTCCACGTCCATTTTCAGCAGGTCGATCGCTTCAGTGCCGAGGTTCGTGGCAATGGTCGACAGCCGGTGTATTGTCACTTCCGTTTGGGTTAGTTTCTCTTTCATGTGCTCCTTGTGAAGCGAGTACATGCCGCCTGAGGAAGGAGCAAAAAAATCGGCTTGACCATCGATGGTACCCAAGCCCCATGGGTGAAAGATATAGTTGACGGGAATATTCTGTGTGGCGAGCCATTCAATCGCCAGAGGCGACGGATCGAAGCCGTGAACGGCCGTCCCAAAGCGCTCAATCAGTTCCAGGTCGAACGATATGTCGTCTCCGACCCCGAAAGAATACACAATGCTACGGGCGTTAATCAACTCCGGCACAATCGTCCATCCCCCATAGATTGAGCCGAGATGCTTTTTTCTTGGGTGAGCATCGAGTTTGTAGATTACGTCTCGACCAGTCAGGAGTCGAACAACTCGTTTCGCCATCCTGGCGTACCGGCGGGGTGAGAACAAGTAGCTCTTGCCTAACTTGTAGCGCACAGGCACTTGCTCCTCACCAAGTCCAGACCTAGTTGCGGATTTGATCGCGCACTTCATACAGAGAACTCCATCGAGCGATGTGATTGGCATGGTGGGCCTTCAAGTCTCCCCACGCGGATCGATTTGTCCTCCGCGTGGCGAGTAGCCATTATCAGCTGTTGAAAGCGATTAAATAACAGCGAGAATTGGTTTTATCATAGCTGGCTTATGAGTGGGGTTTCGCCCTACCTACTCCCGTACTGGTCCGAGTACCTCCCGTGATAAATAGATGGTTTGAAATCGATTAAATTATACATACGGCTCCTTGTATCCGATAACCGTCATGTAGTCGCGAATATCCGACCCGTAGGCATTGCGGACCCAATCGTTAAAAAGTGCATTATGAGCCAGAAATTCAGACTCTACTCTATCTTTGCGTCTTGTTCTGTATTTGTATCCCTCTTTATCAACGAATCCAATGCCTAGCTTGGATAAATAATTATTTTTTGAACGGTATATGTAATGACTAATTTCGATGTCATATTGATCAGCCTTTACAGAATACGTGCCTCGGACCGGTTTCCCGCTTAAATTCACTGCGCTGGCGAGTGCGTCGAAAATGAAATTGTGCGAGTTATAATAGCCCTTAACACACTTCGGTTTTGCGATTACCTTTACGTGAGGATCCGTTGACCGGCTAGAATAAACAAAATTATTAGTGACAAGGCCGGTTGGCACGGTTTCATGAAATGAGCTACCAAAATAGCGGTAATTTATTGCGAGCGCAGGGGATCCATTTAATCTCGACAAGACGTTAAGCAAAAGCCCCCTTTGCCGCTCGACAATGAACTCATCAGCATCGATAAATGCGACCCATTTACTTTCTGACGCAAACTTGTCAAAAAAGTCACAGTAGCAACTTGGTGATGCCGGAACGGCGTTCCACGGTATCACGGTCGCCAAACCACGATCGATAAATGGCTGAATCGCCGCGTCGGGATTGTCGTTGCTGTTATTATCGTAGAAATAGAAATGTTCTGCCCCGATTAACTTGTGGTGCGCGATAAATTCCGGCAAGAACCTCGCTTCGTTTTTGATCCGAGTGACAACGCTGAGAAAGTAGGTGGGGTGAGAAAGCCGCTGCCGATAGATTAATTTACGATGGGGAAGAGAGCTATAGAGTAAACCTATTAAGTTATAACGGAGCTCACTCTTATGACGAAGAAGGATTTCTTTAAGCATGATTCTTGCCTTCCAAGCGCGTTAAAAACTTCCGGATGAAGCCGGAGGCCTGTGGGTAGCGCTTCTCTTTATCTTCATCGATCAGTTCAGGCAGGCCTCAGCATAGTCTCAGGATTACAGGTTCTGGGACCGGCAAGCCATTTGACCAGCTCCTTACATTCACTCCGGCTACAAACCCAGCTGGCGCGTGGCAGTGACAAAACCGCGTTTTCGAAGTCGCGATAGGTTTCTGCTGTCAGAGTCGCAAAAAAACCGTTCAACGAGGGCGCAAGCGGATGGTTAAGCATGATGCCAACGCCCAGTTGTTTGAGAAAGCGCCCGGTTTCGACCGAAACTAGGGCCATGGGCACGGCTCCGTACAATCCACCTTCGTAAACGCGGTTGGGCAAAAGCCAGGACGAATTAAGCCCTTCTTCAAACATATCGATTGCCCAGCAGAAATGCACACCGCGATAGATGTCTGGCAAATCCTGCGGATTTCGATAGGGGCCCAGAAACTTTACGCCGGGAAGATCGCGAACTTTTTTTTCGAAATCACCGAATAAATTTCTAAGCGGTTTACCCCGGATGATCACCTCGACGGTGCCTTCGCTTTGTTGCGCAAGCTCGCTAAGCAGGCGCAGACTGCGTGTGCAACGTATCATGCCGAACCATCCAATCACCCATGGTGGTCCCGGCTTCCGTGGCGGCATAACTTCCGGCGGTACATTTTCGTCATCGATGTGCAGCACTTTGTTTTCGACTAAACGGATCGGGATCTTTAAACGCGCGGTGCGCTGAAAGTATTGGCTCACGAATGCCGGTGAGCTAGTGACAACCGCGGTGGCGCGACGCGACAATTGTCGCTCGAGCCAGCGTAAAACCCAGCCAACGGGTCCTCGATTAAGCATAAGCCGGTGAATATCGAGACATTCATAGACCAGCACGGGGAGCGGTTTGCAAAGACTGCGTCCACACGTGGCGATTACCAGCATGTCGATATTCCTTGCGATGATAACATCCGTGTCAGTGAATAAAGTCTGGTAGTGGCGCAGGCTGATGAGTTTTTGCGCTACAGAAATGATGCGCCTTAAGAATCTGGCATTTAAGGTCTGGCCGAAATCCACTGCCGGGCATTCAGCGACGGTTTCGACTGCCTGCGGCACACGCCGGAATCCGGCAGCGGTTACTTGGGCACCTCCGGCGCACAACATTGCGACGCGCCGATGGATAGCGGCGTCGGCCAAGTCTTGTGCTAGCACGAGGATTTTTAGCGCGCCAGATCTTGGATGTTCTGTCGCCGATGAATTGCGAAGAACGTTACCGACCGGTGTCTTCTGATTAGGGATGCGGGTCGATTCAAAAGCAGTATGATCTTGCTTGGCCACAAGAGCTTCCCTTCTTCAGATTTCACTTCTCCCACACACGCACCCACTGAACCTGTGTGATGGGCGGCAGCACCGTGGAGGCTGAGCCGTTGACGCCGCCAGGAGCCGCAGTCAGTATCAGTTGCATCGGCTGCCAGGTGGATGGAAAAGGCCGCACGCTGGCGACTTTGACGTTGTCCACGTACCAAGTGACTTGATCTTGAGTCCATAGGAGGCCATAGGTATGCCAAGCTCCAAGGACTGGGTGATTAACCGAAAAACGATGCGGATTATTTAGCTCGTCGCGCACCCCGCCATCTCCTGAACTATTTGCGTGGAGCGTGCAAAAGGCGGCGCTAGGCGAACCGGGATCAGTCTCAATGATATCGATCTCGTTAGTCCAGCTCAGAGGATTCGATGCTCGCACCAGGTTTCCGTAGACATGGGGACGATTCACGCAGAAGAGCCAGAAGGCAGACCAGTCGGTGCAGAGCATGCGCGCCTCGAAATAACCACCAAGGAACTGAGTGCCGCCACTAGCATCGTGGTACTGAGTGCAGAGATTTACATAATTTTTACTACCTGCCGTTATGGTTAAAATGCTATCACTGACACTGAAGGCGATGGGTGAAGGAATCGGTTCCCACCAAAGGCCGGCATTCCATTTGTGGCCGGTGGTGCCGTATCCGATATCCATTGGCCCCTTGAATTCCTCGTCGAATGTGAGGTTCTGGAAACCGGCACTCAGCGCCTGGCCTGGAGGCGCAACCTCAGAACTCACGGTACCGGAGTAGGTCGCTGATGTTAGGAGGAAGCCAATCAGGACTATGGCGGTCCTGTTCATAGCGTTTTTATTTAAGTGGACAATGGATGACTCTTTGCTTTTTTCGAAACGATCAGCCCTAAAATTGGAAGTCTAGGTCACCGCACTTCGTTCTCGATACTTGGCAATGACGGGAAGGAGGCGCAGCGCTCCCCAGTAACGCGGCACAAACTTGCGGGGTGAATGCAGACAGCGGCAGAGCCATCCCAACATGAGTCTATCGGCCAACGGCGGAACACTCGCCTGTATTCCGGAGAAGAATGCTATGGCTGAGCCGACGCAGATAATGGAGGGGGAATAAGAGAGATTTTCTTTTAGATACAGGCCTAGTGGCTCTTGTATTCCACCGCCGATATTAACAATAACATATCTCGGTTTGTGGGTCTCGATCCAGCTTAGCAGCTCGGGATCCGAAACCGCTTCGCCTTTCGGGTAATGCGGAGCAACATAGCATTCCTGTGCCGCAACGGGGATGCCCTTTCTGTTTAACCAGGATCGATTAATTTTTGCCTCCTCTTTTGAAGGCATGATCCACACGGAGCTTCCCTCGGTTCGCAGTTGACCGCTGGTCAGCAAAAGGCGAAGAAGTCGTGGTCCAGAGATACGAGGTAACTTCTGGCCGGTAAAAAGTCTCCAGAGGATAACCATGAAAGAGCTGTCTGTGACGGCAAAATCACTTTTCTCGACGGATTGACGGTAGATCGGGTCAGTTGGCAGTTCAGCTAAAGCTGGTGCAGCTGGAGCGATAATGAAATGGCCTTCGGCGCACAACCGTAGAAGCTCTGACGTACTGCCTGTAAAAAAGTTAATCGCCAGCACGCGTTTGAAGTTTTGAACCATAATTGTATTTGGTGTTGTTGAGGGCTAAGACAGGGGGGAGGAGGACGCCGCGTGCGTCTGGATAGAACGTACCTAGGCGAGACGCCGCTTCGAACAGTTGAATACGACTAACAAGAATAGGACCGAGTACGTGTTTCCGAAACTGAAGGCCCGGACTTCGAACGATCCATATACGATGTAGGTAACGATGATGGTCGCCGATAGAGGATACTCGAGGAGTCGGCGAATAGGCTTGAAGACAAAAGAAATCGCCTCACTCATCATGAGTAGATAACTCGCTAATCCGGCCACGCCCATGTCTGCGAGCATCCCCAGATAGGCGTTATGAGCTGGCATTTGGTCGGGCATCAGTAGTGTGTGGCCCTTGAAACCGACACCAAAGACGGGTTCTGCTTCCCAGAGACTAATGGCAGCAGCCCATAAGTCGTCGCGTCCGGATCCGCCGGTAGCCAGGCCACGATACTTATCGTCGAGCATGAAGAGGCCGTCGAAGATTTTGCCGATCGGATTCAATACATCGAACCCGGTCAGAGTCATTACGGCACAAAGGGCCATGCCACCGAAAAAGGCTAAGAGGCAATAAGTAGAAAACTCTTTCGATCGGTGGCGCCATGTCCAAGAGACAACCGCGAACATCAGCGCGATGCCTGCGGCCAGAAGTGAGTCTCGCGATTCGAGCACAACCATTGAGTAGAGCGGTAGAGCGGATAGCGTTGCGGCCCAGACTATCGATCTAGCACTTAGCGCGCCGATGAAGGCGACTAAGGCCATCATTCCAACATAGTTCGGGTTCTCTGGCGGATCTACGCGTCCCCAAGTGACGGGCGCCGTAACGAGAATGATCGGCAACAGGAGGTTAACAAAAATGGAGGTGAGAACCAGCGTCTTTCTAAAATCGAGATCGATTCTCATCGTGATAAGATACAACGAGAAAAAAAGCAGCAGAGAACTCAAGATATTACCCGCAATAAAAACCCAGTCATATCGGTGCGCGTTAAAGAGGTAACTCGCCAATATGCTAAGATTCAACAGGAAAGCACCGAGCGAGACCAGCGGAGATACAGTGGCTATGACTGGTTTCTTGTAAGTTAGTAAAACCAATGTGATTGCTCCAGCAAGCAGTGGGAAAATGAGTGGAGCCGCACCTTCTGCACCCGCGAAGTGTATAATGTAAAAGGAAGCAGAAGCCCATATCGCCACCACGATTTCGTTTAGCCAGCGGTTAGTCATTCGCGGGTCGCTCCGGGCGGTTATTGAAAAAGGCGCCGACGGCGGAAACGCCCAAGGTTCTCGCCTCCGACAAAAGATCGTGACCGATGTAGAGATAGAGAGCAGCGACCACCAGGATCCAGAGAGAGAAAAAGGCTAACGTATAGGCGATGGCTAAGGGGGTCGATTGCCGAAGGAAATCGAAGGGCTCAAAGCGTACGAAAAGCCATAAGCTCATGCCCAATACGGCGCTCACCAGTGCGGCTAGGGAGCCTCGGACGCCTGCAGAGGTCGTGGTGCTGGGGGTTCGCAGCATGAATGAAAGTGAAATCGTGATCTCAGCAACCAGGATCAGGATCAGCCAAAGCAGTACGGATTTTGTTAGCAGAGCGATTCCGGAAAAAATCAGCAAACAGATGATGTAAAGATATTGTCGTCTGGCGATCTCGTGCACTTTTCCGTGCCGCAACATTAAGGCTTGCAGGATTTGGTAGGCATAAAGCGGGCTAGCAAGACCGAAAGTGATGGCGATTTGCCCGTATAGAGTGGGGTCTGACCCGACCAGCCAAAAAGATGCTAGGCGGAAATTATCTGCGACGACTATGCCGGTAATTACAGAAGCGAAGAACGCCGCGAACAATACGCACAGGGTGAACTGAGTTTCCGCAAGGACTGCCCGATGCGATCCTTTGAGCCATACGTATTGGACCGAGGCGTAACGCGACAACTGCAGAATCATTTGGCGCGCGGTTCCGAACAGCGCACGTAACGCGACATAGATGGTGACCGCGACAGGCTGGGCAATGGCAGACAGCACCAACACAGGAACGTATGCGCGCATCCAACTTGAAGCAGGGTCGACCATGGTATACCGGGCGATTCTCAGCGTTCTGAATGACAAGCCTGCTGGCATTGGCTCCAAGAGGCACAAGAGCCCGGTGCGGCGGCAGAGCCTGCCCTGCTGTGCGATGGCGAAGAGTCCGCTCAAACACCAGATCCAGGCTAAGACCTGCGGCGGCGAATGGAAGAAGGTGAGGGCGGCTATGGCCAGGCATAATCGCGCGGCAGCCAGCAAGAGGTAACCAGCTTCGGCCTGACGGTACAACTCGAGCGAATCCAGGTACATCACTCTGACGTACACGATGGTTTCGAGGGCGACCCCTACGACCAGAGCAGCGCGCCACCAGAGGTAAGGCGTTTTTGCGTAAAGACAGGTGTAGCCCAGGTCTAGACCGATCAACGTTACAGTAGCCACGCAAATGAGGATCCTGATCCAAGCCCACAGATGTTGGAACTCGGTTTTGGCCTGCTCGTCGACAGGATTGTGCGCGTAACGGATGAGTTCCGCATGACCGGCAGTACGCAATCCACAATCCGCGACGCTCACCATGGTGGCGACAGCAAGCATAGCGTACCAATTAGCGGTGCTGATATGACCCCAAATCCGGATTTGGATCGGAAGCAGCACAACCTGATTTAAAAGCAGTACGCCCTGAGTCAGCATCGTCAGGGAAAAAAACTGGAAGAACTTCCGCACGGATTTTAGGTCTTATCGGCGGGCGTGGTCTGGCTGATCCGCGGGTGGGCGCTAGTTGTCGCTCCGAAGAGTTTTGCCTTTGGCTTAAGTTTTTGTTTCTTGCCGCGATGGGCATAACAGTTGGCGTAACCGGAAAAGTAATAGTGCTTACCTGAACGGAGCGGCATTCGGTTAAAAACGAAACCCTGAAGGCTGCTGCCCGCCTGCGTAAGTAGAGCGCGTGCCCTGGCGACGGCTGCCGCCGGGGTTTTGATAGCACGGACGACTAAGCAGACCGATTGAACGTGTCTGCAAATGAGTTGAGTATCGCTAACTGCATTGACTGGAGCACTATCTAGCACTATGCGAGCGAATTGCGTCCCCAGCTCATCCAATAAGCTAACAAAATCGCAGGAAGCAAATAGTTCAGATGGTCTTGATGTTCGCCGGCCTGCAGGGAGCATGAACAGATTCTCGATGCCGGTCGGGCTACAGCAATCTATAGCGTTTACCCGTCCAGCAAGACAATCGGTTAGTCCCTCCGCTTTCGTATCAGCTAGTGCGATATTACTTAGTCTTGGTCGTCGGACATCGGCATCGATCAAGAGCGTGCGTAGGCCAGTCTGCGCAAGAGCTACCGAATAGTTAAGAGCGCAAAAGCTTTTGCCTTCCTTTGGATTCGCACTAGTGAAAAGTATGGTTTTATGTTTCGCGTGGAGCCCGAGAAAAGAGATCGTTGTTCGCAACGACCGGAATGCTTCGGCTTCGTACGAAGTCGGATCGCTGGTCAAGGCAGGTTCTTTCTTACGGCTAATTCGTTGGGATTCTGGGATAGCCGCTAGCGCAGTAACCCCCAAAATTCCTTCCGCCTGATCGATCGTCCGGATAGAATTGTCGACCATGTCGATAATAATTACCAGGCCGCCTCCGCAGGTGATGCCGATTAAAAGCGCCAACAGTAAAGTCTTTAACTGATCCGGTTCGGCCGTTTTTGCCACCAGTGGAGTTGACACAATCCGAATAGTTGCGTCCGAATTTCGGTTCGCGATATTGGAGACGTTCATTGGGCTCAAGGCCGATTGGTAGAGCCCGCGACCGGCGTCAACGTCAGGAGGTGGAGCGGTATGGGAGACCGGGATCTCGTTAGGCGCGGCTGTCTTTGGTCCCTGCTCTTGGATTGCTTTCGCAAGCTGGGCTTCCGTGGCTTTCTTGTTCTCGTACGTTTGTGTCACTGAGTGTGCCGCGTCGAGTACCGCTCTATCTATTGCTTGCTTAAATCTTATGAGCTGGCTCCTGGCCGGATGCCTTGATCGTTGGTAGTCACTGAGTTGTTGACGCAGACTGGCAACGTCAGGAAAGGAGGCAATACTGGGCAAAGCTAACAACTCTTGCGGGTCCGTTGACCGCTGGATGACCGCGGCGTCCGCTTCCAGTTTCATGCGCTCGCTCTTGGCTTCAGTCAGCTTGAGATTTAATTCTTTGAGCTTATCGCCAGCGATTTTTTGGTTGTTTTCGGATAAGGTCGATCCGTGATTTTCGGGAAACTTCTGGACTGGCTGTTGGGCATCTAAGAGCTTCGTTTCAAGCCGGTTCGTTTCTTGGCCGGGGCCGGCCTGCGTGTGAAGTCCTTGCGAGTTCTGATCGATGAAAGCTTTGGCGATCGCTTCAGCAAGCTGGGCAGCTCGCTTGGCATCGGTATCTTTAACACTGATATCGATGAGCCTGGTTCCATGGCGGACCGCAGTTTTGACTCTCGGTCGAAATCTAGCGACCAGTTCGCTATCCAAATAGACTGAGCCATCTTTCTTTGGCGGCGCGAATGACGGATCCTTTTCCAGTCCGGCAGATGTGAGGACGCCTAACAGCAGCGTGTCGTTCAGGATGGCTTGCTCGACGGTTTTGATGTTTTCGTCCAGGTTGACATCTTGCTCGGTCCCGCTATCGCCAGAGTCAAAGTCCTGGAAATTGTTAAGGCGTGCGTTCTCGTAACGCTTTTTTTCAAAGTCGTAATTTGCTGAGTGCTCGTTAGCAGAGATTTGCGCTTTCTGAAAATCGAGGGCAGAGATTAACCCTCGTTGGGCCAGACGTTCGTCTGCTTGTAACTCCGCCAGCGCGCTATCGCGATCGGCCTGGGCTTTGGTCAAGGTGGCTTGCCTTTCCAACACTTCTGCCTGCAGGGCGGTTTGCAGTCGGATCATCTTGGCCTGGCCGCTTTTGCTTTCAACCTCGATGACGGTGTGGGATTCATACAATTTCGGGGTTAATTGCAAATAAACGCCTGCCGCGACCAGGCTCAGCACAGAAAAAAGCAGGATCAGCCACGCTTTTGATAGGAACAGATTAAAGAAATGACCAAAGCCGAATGATCGCGCCAAGTCTGGATTATCTAGTTGGGTTGAGACAGCTCTTGTGTGCATTTGAATTAGAAAGGTGAATCATTTGCCGGCGAGGCTTGATTTGATACACTCCGCGAGTTTCGTGGCGAGAATCTGTACGCTTCTATCGTCCCAAAACAGAGTTGTGTGGCTGCCGGGCACGACATGAACCTCGACTCCACCCTGTGCGATTGAGCTCCAGCCGAAATCGGGCTGGACCTCGAAGTCGATGGGTTGATCCATCGAGCGGAACAGCGTGACCTTACCGGCGTAGGGTTTCGGTTTATAAACAAGGGAAGCGCGCCAGTTAGCCATTCGGATTTTCAGGGCTGGAAGCTGTGCAGGATCGTTCCGTCCACGCGTTGCCAGCATCTGGTAGCGTTCATTCCATTCGAGTAGCCGGGCGCCAAACTTGCCTCCGATGTAGGCTGCGGAGAATTCAAAGATACCCTCTACGGTGACTCCCTTCGACAAGAGACGCGGGATCCTGTAGCGAGCCACCTGCGTCCACGATCGCAACCGTGGTCGATTGCCGGGATTAGCAGCGTCAAAGAGTGCTAACAAGGCTACCTCTTCTCCGAGCGCGTTTAACTCTCGGGCGATCTCATAGCTCAACAGCCCTCCGAACGAATAACCGCCCAGTAAATATGGACCATGGGGCTGGATCTTACGGATTTCCTTGAGGTAACAGGCGGCGGTCGCTTCGATCGAAGTCGGAGTGGAAAGGCTGCCGTCGAGTCCCTGTGCCTGGAAACCGTAGAAAGGTTGGTCTTTGCCGAGGAACTCTGAGAGCTGCCGATAGAAAAGTACATTGCCGTCCCCACCGTGAATCGCGAAGAAAGGTCGATTCCTGCCTTGTAGTTGGATCGCAACCAGCGGGTTCCAGTCCCGTTCAGAAGCCCCTAATCCGATTTTCTGGGCTAGCTTCTCGATTGTCGGCGCCTCAAAGAGAGTTGCCAGTGGGAGCCGTTTCCCGAGAGCCTTATTTATGTCCACAAATACTGATATTGCCTGTAGAGAGTTACCGCCGAGTTCGGAGAAGAAATTGTCGGTGACGCCAATCGGATGATGCCTAAGCACCCTTTCCCAGATCGCGATGAGTTGGGTTTCGAGAGCATTCCGTGGCGCAACTGGCCGAGTTCCGCGGGGAGCAATCGCTGGTTCCGGGAGTGCTTGCCGGTTGACTTTGCCATTAGGAGTCAAGGGGAGTTTATCAAGGAGAACCAATACGGAAGGAACCATGTAGGCGGGTAGAGTTTGCTGCGCGTGCTGGAGCAGGTCATCTGAGCTGACGCCGGTGGCAACGACGTAAGCCAGCAGACGCTCTTGATGCACGACTACGACACAGTCGCTGACGGCCGGATGCTTTCGCAGGACTGCGTCGATTTCGCCTAACTCTATTCGCAGCCCGTGCAGCTTAACTTGATCATCGATTCGTCCGTGAAATTCGACGACTCCATCTTCTCGGTAGCACGCTAGATCGCCCGTCTTGTAAAGTGGGCCTTCGCCAAATGGATTGGGCACGAACGCCTTGTTTGTCATGTCAGGAAGATGCAGGTATCCAAGCCCTAGCTGTGCGCCGCCTATATATAGTTCACCCAGCGTTCCCCGACCGACTGGCTCCATCTTGTCGTCGAGGAGGTAGAGTTGTACCTCTGGAAGCGGCAAGCCGAGTGGAACGTTTGAAGTTAGCTCATCCCCTGCGCGGCATTTCCACGTGGTCACCGCGACCGTCGATTCCGTCGGTCCGTACAGATTGCAAAGTTCGCTGTCTGGCAATTTAGAAAAGAAACGCGCGACCGAACGCGAAGGCAGAGTTTCGCCCCCGCAAAACACTCGTTTGAGTGAGCGACACGAATCAGCATTAGGATGCTCCAGAAATAAGGCTAGGGAAGACGGAACAAAATCGATTACCGAAATGTTTTCCGAAGTGATGAGCGCAACTAGATAGTCCGGATCGACTTCAAATCCTGGTCGGGCCAACACCATCGTTGCGCCGGTGAACAAAGGCCAAAAAAGTTCCGGTATCGAAAAATCGAACGTGTAAGCCGACCTCTGCACGAAGCGATCTTCCGGGCACAAAGGATAAGCTTCCTGCATGCGGTACAAGAAGCTGTACACCGCGCGGTGCGGGATCATTACCCCTTTTGGTTTTCCCGTCGACCCGGAGGTATAGAGGACATAGGCCAAGCTCTCCGAGCTGAGTTCGGCAGGAATTGCGCGCCCAATTGCCGGAGACTCTTCTTCTAGCGCGAGAATTGGTATCTGGAGTTCAGAAGACAACTTCCTCCTTAGCTCATCCTGTAACAGGATGGCGGCCGGCCTGGCGTCCTCAATAATGACCTCAAGTCGCTGTGCCGGGTGCTCAGGATCTAGCGGCAGGTAGGCCGCGCCGGCTTTGAGGATGGCCAATATGCCAATAACCATTTCCGGGGAGCGTTGGGATAGTAGAGCAACCAAGGCGCCGGGTCCTACCCCCGCGGTTTGTAGCCGACAGGCAATTGCATCAGACGCACTATCTAATTGCCGATAGCTTATTGACTGGCCCTCGTGAATTATCGCTATGGTCTCAGGCGCCTCGGCTGCCTGTCTGGTAAACATCTGATGAAGCAGTATGCCGGTAGGCTGTGGAGCACCGCATTGAAGGTCGTCAACAGCCGGCAAAGCGACAGATAGTTTCGGCGAGAGCATTGTTTCGTTGAGTCGAGTGGGTGATTCAGAAGCCGCAGCTCTTATTTTTTGCGACCAACTATCATTGCTCGCACCGTCGTTTCAGATGTTTGGAAGGTTCTATCCTCAAAGTTGATATTCCTCCAATTGGGCGTGGGTCGATTTGTCTAAGGAAAACACTTGCGAGCGATCTGCGTGTGGCGCCGTTCTCCCGTCCCAGCTCCATTTTGAAAACAAGGAAGCGTTTGCGGTTATCTGGTCGTAGATCCAGCGATAGGTAAGCTCCATTCCGTCCCGCAACGATGTTGACGGTTCCCAGCCCAGCACTTTTCGAGTCAATGTGTTGTCGCTGTTGCGCCCGTTAACACCCTTGGGAGCCGAAACGTTGTATCTCCTCTCGAGCTTGATCCCAGCGATCTCCTCGACGATGTCGACTAGCTGGTTAATCGATACCAGCTCGCTGCTGCCGATATTAAGCGGATCAGCAAAGTCACTTTCCATTAGCATCCGGCTGCCCTTCACACAGTCAGTGATGTACATGAAGCTGCGCGTCTGCTTGCCGTCGCCCCAGATCTCGATTTCGCGTCTGCCAGAAAGTTTTGCTTCGATCACTTTTCGGCAGATGGCTGCTGGCGCTTTCTCGCGTCCACCCTTGTAGGTTCCATGCGGGCCATACACATTGTGATACCTGGCCGTTCGCGTAACCAGTCCGTAGTCTTCGCGGAAATGGCGGCTCATCCGTTCGCTGAAGAGCTTTTCCCACCCGTATCCGTCCTCTGATAGAGCCGGATACGCGTCTTCTTCTTTAAGCGCCGTTACGTTCGAGTCAGTTTGCTTATCGCCGTTGTAGACACAAGCTGAGGAAGAGAAGAAAAACCGTCCCACACCGGCTTCTTTCGCGGCGATGAGGAGGTGTGTATTAATCAGCACACTTAGCATGCACGCGCCTTTGTTTAGCTCGATGAAACCCATCCCTCCCATGTCCGCAGCAAGATTGTAGACCATCGCGATTTTCTCGGTTACTTCCCGGCACGCGTCTAAGTTTCTCAGGTCTAGGGTTAGGTTTTCCACGTCAACAAAGAGCTGATACCATTCCGAGAACGGTTTTATGTCCACCGCCCGAATGTGAAAACCATCTTCGCGAAACGCCTTTACGAGATGGCCACCGATGAAACCGCCGGCCCCTGTGACCAGAATCCGATTATCCTTGCTCATTGTCTTCGTCATCTTTTCGTTATTAGCTCCGAACCGGGCTACTCGGGGTACTGGAGCTCACATTGTTAGTTCTGCTCTAAGTAGAATGTTCGCGTTAGTCCCCGGCCCACTTGTGAAAAAAATCCGAAAAGGTTCGCTCTATGGGGAGATTACCGGTCCCTTGCAAAGCAGCAGAAATGGCCATTGCCACGGGCTCGCCAATAGTTTTTCCCAGCGCAGGGAAGCTCGAGCGCCCATAAGCAGAGAGATGTTCAAAAATCGCAATTTAAAGCGCGCTCATCTACCGTTACCCACGCTGATATCCGCTTACTTCTTCTCATGACCTCCGTCAGATGAGTAGCAGATGCTCGGCGCTGGTTTCAGTATGAAGGCTGCGTCCCATCCATTGAATCAGAATTTGCACGCGCTCCTTGGCTGTGATGAGTCGCGTAACCGAACCTTCTAACCCTTGGAACGGACCCTGGGTAATCTGGACCTGCGCTCCAGGCTGCAGTGTTTGATCAATTTCCACAACTTCATTTTCATCTGTGCGCTTTCTGATTTCGCTGATCAACGCATCAGGTAAGAGGGCCAGACGATCCCCAAATTGTACGAAGCCGATAATACCATGTTCCTGTCTTATTCGGCGATGTAGGGCCGCGTAGTTAAATCGAGCGAAGAGGTACCCTGGAAACATGCATTCAACGAACCAGACGAGCCCACGAGTGGTAAGCTTTCTAAAACGCACCCGAGGGCAGAAAGCTTCCACTTCAGAAATCTGGCGCAAGCATTTCGCTGCGATATGTTCTCGTTTAGGTTGGGCGCGTAAGCAGAACCATAAGCTAGTGGGTTGGTCGTTCCAAATCTCGCGCGGAGTTAGAAGCATGTTGACCGGGTCTGCCTTGGATGATTGCATAGGCTGCTGATGACTTTAGGTAGGACTCGCGTCAGTTAGGCGTTCGGCTCGTACGCTAATTCAAGTTTTTCGCACAAGTGGTAATCGCGTTGCCTGCCGTCGATCAATGGGCGTTCTTATTCCTAAAAAATGTCAGAAGCATGGTCTGCAGGTCGAACAGCAGATTCCAGTGCTCAACATAATAAAGGTCGTAAGTGATTCGTTCTGTCAGGTCCGTGTCACCACGAAGACCGTTCACCTGCGCCCAACCGGTGATACCCGGTTTAACTGTGTGGCGCGCATTGTAATGAGGAATCTCGTGCTTGAAATTGCGAATCAGTTCCGGGCGTTCTGGCCGCGGTCCGACAAGGCTCATGTCGCCCTTTAGCACATTCCAGAATTGCGGCGTCTCATCGATGTTCCATTTTCGCATGAAGGTGCCAATGCGAAGCCGGCGGGGATCGTCTTTGGTAGACCAACCGGCATTGCCGTCTCGTTCTGCGTCAAGCCGCATACTCCGTACCTTTAGCATGTCGAATCTCTTGCCGTTCCGGCCGGACCGTCGCTGCCGGTAAAAGATTGGTCCCGGTGATTCGATGTAAACAAGGGTGCCGAAGACGGCGATTACCGGTATGGATAGCAATAACCCGACCGCGGCTCCAATGATATCAAAAAGCCGTTTAACCAGTCTGTTGAACAAGCGATCGAGAGGCAGGCGGGATACCCCAAGAATGGGGATTCCATTCATCGTTTCCAAATACAGTCCGGAGACAAGGATGCTGAAATAGGAAGGCACAACCTTAAATTGGACTAATTCCATCTCGCAGAGCGAGGCCAACGAATCGAGATGTTTGACGCCCAGGCTGGCGTCGACGATGAGCACGATATCGATCGCCAGGGTCTTGATAAGGTCCGGAATATCGCTGTACCGGCCGACGTGGGGCAGATCGTCCGGTGGTTCTTCCTGAAAGTCGCCATCCGGCACCGAGACACAACAAACCACGTCGTATGGATGAGAAGCATCATTTTCAATGACCTCACGCAATCTTTGAGCATACGCGGTCCAGCCAACTGTAAGAATCCTGTGCCGGTGCTTATGCGCTATAAATTCTCTCTGCAGGTAACTATACAAGCACCAGCGCCACGCATAGAGACCGAGTATCGCCGTTGTCGTCGCTAAGGCTACATAGCCCCGGGAGATGGGAGGCTGGAATTTAAATACCAGAGAAAAGCCTAAGAATCCTGCTCCCCACAATAGGCACGGGATGACTACATGTTTGAGCCTCGAATGCCCTTGCAGCAACCAGCCGGCATCATAGGTGTTCCTTTGTGCGAACAAGAGTATGAGAGACGCCGAGCCGCAAATTATGTAATTTAAATAATCGCCTAAATCTATTCCGCGGGTGTCTACACCGAACTGGCGCAACGGGGTCTGAAACCGCACCCAAAACGCGGCCAATTGCGACACCAAGGCCACGCCAGCATCGCCAGCAAGGCAGAGCAAAGCAATTCGGTAAGGAAATTCCCTGCATTCCTCGGTCAAATTATGATCGGCCAGGCTCAGCGCCGCTGGTAGCAATTCCCTAACTTCATCCTGACCCGTGTCTTCCAAGGGCTTCATACAACTATCCGATTCTAGTCAAAGGGGTGGCAGGGTCGAATGTTGACCTGGAGAAGTCCGACACGTTCTCCTATCCCGACAAGTGTTCAGGAAAGCTGCCGCCGTTGGTCATGACCTTCCGGTCCGATCCAAAAACCATTGCCAGTCTTCGTAAACGCTTGGGTTAACGAAGTTAAATTAAATGGGTGTCAGCTTAGTCATCGGGTATCCCAATTGTGGTGCTGGGAGTCGATGACTTGCGATTAGACTTCACTGGAGACCGAGACTACGTACAGATCGTTATGGGGGGCGTTCAGACATAATGGTGCTCCAACTGACACAAACATTAACCATATAACTATTTCAGCACTGTTGTTAGACTCACGGTCACTGATGTTCCGAAAGGAACCAGATTGATTATGCTAATCCCTTTCGGGTTATTTCTCAGTTCAAGCAAGCGCTTCAACAGAACCATATGTTTGCAGTTGCAAGATTTGGCTTGAAGCTACCTTTTTTCCAGAAGACAGCAACGAGGTATCCTTCTCTAAAATGCTTAGCAATTTCCCCTAATGCACTGGGTAGTTTACCTCCATGCCTCAACAAATCGCGGCCAGGACTGGACGGTGCCGGCCGAAAATGGATAGAGGCAAGTCCTTAGATGATCAATTAACCTGGGGGCCGTGTGGTTATCTATCTCATTCGGGGTGTTGGTGGGCGAATGGCGGTGCTACGATGTAACCGCCTACGAGCGACGTAGGCCGTTTCAGAGTCAGCCGGACGCGAGGTCTGCCAACAAAAGCGCGGTTTGGCATCCCGCGGGGCAACAGGGTGCTTCCAGGCTCGAGTTACAGTTGGGCCGATCTGCGTTCTCCAGAAACCGGTCGTAGCAACGTGCTGGAATCGGTCCGGCAGCTGTACAAACACTTACTCAGGGCGCGGGACGCCGGCTACGGAAGGCACCGGTTCGACGCCGTTGATTCATCTTTGTGGCCAACAACATGCCCAAGACCTGGAGAACTGCGGCTACCGCGAGAGCGCTGGCAAAAGCGTTCCCATATGCGCCGCTACCGGTTTTCTGGCCCAAGACAGTAAAGAACACGCTCCCGACTGCGGCAACGCCTACGGCAGCGCCAACCTGGAGAATCGAGGTAACAACGCCAGCCGCTAACCCGGCTTGTTCGGGTTCAACCTCGGTTAACACGATCCGGACCGTGGAAGGTTGTAGAAGGCCTTGACCCAGTCCAGCGAGGATCAGTCCAACATAGAAAAGGATTCCGGGACCGAAGCCGGCGTACAAAGCGCCGGCAGTAATCACAAATCCCCCGGCGAGCAGACCGAACCCGGCGGTAAGGATATGGTTACCAATCCGGGCGTAAAGCTTGGCCGATCGAAGGGTGCCTGCAAAAAAGCCCGAAGCGAACGGCAGGATACCGATGCCCGAGACTAGGGAAGTCCATCCGAGTCCGTTTTGAAGGTAAATGCCGAACGTGAGGAAAAAAACGCTAATACAATAGAAGAGAAAAGCCATGGCGAGGCCGGCGACGAAGGTGCGGTTCTTGAACAATTTCAGATCAACCAGTGGGGTGCCGCCCACCTGCGCAAGCCAACCTTCGAACCAGATGAACAATGCCAGGAGCGGTACGCTGGCAGCGAATGAGACAAAGGTCCAAGCGGGCCAGCCGGCTTCGCGGCCGCGGGTGAGGGAGTAAATGATCGAACCGAGAACTAACGACAAGAGGAATACTCCCACTAAATCGATTTTTGGCCGGCTCAATGGACGGACATCGGGCAAGAACTTCACGGCGCCTATTAAAGCGACAATTCCGATAGGGATATTGATCAGGAAAATGCTTTGCCAGGTTAATCCCAGCGGATGCAATGTTATCAACGCGCCTCCAAACAACTGACCGGCGATCGCTGCGATGCCGAATACGGAGCCGTAGAGCCCGATCACCCGGGGTTGTTCTGCCACAGAAAAAATCGTGCGGATGGTGGCGAGCACTTGAGGCGCCATCACGGCTGCTGAAGCGCCCTGCAGGATCCGCCCCAAAATCAGGATAGAGCCGTTCGGCGCGAAGCCGCAGATTGCCGACGCAACGATAAAACCTGCCATCCCGGCCATGAACATCGGTTTGCGACCGTACAAATCACCAAGCCTGCCACCGGTAATCAAGAACACGGCATACGCCGAGGCGTAACAGGAAATAATCAGCTGTAGCTGACCTCCTGTCGTGCGCAGTCCGTTTCCTATGGCCGGAAGCGCCAGATTCACAATGTAGAAATCCAGAGGTGGCAGAAATGCACCCATGAGAAGGACGATAATGATTGGGGTACGGGTGGGAGCGAAGCGCTCATCTACCCCCCGAAGAGAAAGTGTGGAATTTTCTGTCATAACCTGCCTGAATTAATGACTATACGTTCAAGAATTAGGGCAAAAAAAATTAGATTAGAGCGGCGAGCACCAGGTCCACAATCGGAGCTAAGTCTTTCTCTCCGTAGGTCTTGATTTTCCCGAGCACTCGCAATCCCTCGATAACGCACAGTAAGAAATTGCCAACGGTACGCTCGTCGAGATTGGTTCTGAAAACTCCCGCCGCTTGGCCGCGAATAACCGTCGCTGCCAAGAGCGAAGCCATTTGGCGAAAGATCCGTTCCACGCGTTCGGCCACGTCCGGATCGTTCGGCAACATTTCCAGAGCTGTGTTTGTTACTAAGCAGCCGTGTCTGCTGCCCAGCACAGTCGCAGCGCGCGTGTAATAGAGCAGGGCGGCACGCAAGCCTTCCCGGCTCGGCCGAGGCGAAGTGAGGCTCTCGGCTAATCGCGCTAGATTCTTTTCGGCATACTGATCGATTGCGGCCAATAGCATCCCCTTCTTGTCCCCGAACGCGCCGTATAAACTCCCTCGTAAAAGACCGGTGGCGTCACAAAGATCCTCGATCGACGTCGCATGATAGCCTTGGTCCCAAAATACCTTGGCGGCAGCCTCAATCGCCACGGCTGGATCAAACTCTCTGGGGCGTCCGCGGTCAGCCGTGCCTGGTTTTTCTGAATAAGGAGCCATCATACTGTCCGACAGTTTATGACTGATCGTTCAACAATCAAGGCAAAATCGTAGGCTACAGCTTTTTTTCTTGAGTTGAAGCATCGCCATCTGCGATGGTCGCAGCCGTCATAAATGGTCACGGAATCGGATGTCCGTGATCTCCCCCCGATTAATAAAAGGAGTTATCTATGTTACGTGGTGCGGTTGTTTCGCGACACCTCTCGCGTGGTCGCGCATTGGGTTTCGTAGCAGCCATTGTGTTGGCTGCCAGCAGTTTGACGGTTTCGGCATTCGCCGAGAACAATGGCGTCTCCCTGACGCCGCAATTGGCATGGAGCAGTTGGAGCTTTGTTCGCAGGAATCCCACGGAGGCGATCATCAAAGCTCAGGCCCAGGCTATGCATCAGAATCTGCAATCCTCGGGATTTGAGTACGTTAATCTCGACGATTTCTGGTACCTGGATCCGCGGGTCACCGTTGACGCTTATGGCCGATGGGTTCCGGATCCCACGACATTCCCCGACGGAATGGCGGCACTCGCTGCTTACATCCATAGCCTGGGACTGAAATTCGGAATGTATATCACGCCGGGTATTCCGGTGGCCGCGGTTAACGCAAATACTCCGATTCAAGGCACTCGCTATACCGCCAAGGACATCGCCGATGTCTCCCAATACGAAATCAATTATAATTTCGGTAACGTAAACTATTATATCGACTACACGAAACCGGGAGCACAGGCCTTCATCGATTCCTGGGCCAAACTGTTCGCTTCCTGGGGTGTGGACTATATCAAAATGGACGGGGTCGGAACCTGGGACGTTCCCGATGTGATTGCGTGGTCACAAGCATTAAATAAAAGCGGACGCAAGATTCATTTGGCTCTTTCTAACTCACTCAACCTAAGTGCAGCGACCACTTGGCAAGCATACGCAAATAGTTGGCGTATCACCGGTGACGTCGAGTACTATCACAGTTCAGTTTATCCGTTGACGAGTTGGAGCAACGTTCTCAACCATTTCCAATCGATGTCCCAGTGGACGGCATTTTCTGGGCCGGGTGGTTGGCCGGATCCAGATTCGCTAGAAATCGGAAATGGGCCATTAGACGGAATAAATTCCGACGGCAGCGACTTCACCCAGAATCAACGGCAAACAGTATTTAGCTGGTGGTGTGTTACGGCAGCGCCGCTTATTCTCGGGACCGATCTGACCAGCAATATTGATTCGTATGATTATTCTCTGCTTCACAATAGCGAAGTGATCGCAGTTGATCAGGCCGGCGTTCAGGCCGCTCCGGTTGTGGATTATTTGACCAGCGATCCCGGCGGCAGCCAGCCGGAAACTTGGCGGGCTAAGGAAGCCGATAACAGTTTCACCATTCTCGTATCAAATCCCTCCGGGACCACCCAAACCGGAACGACCGCTTGGTCGTTGTTTGGTATTCCGGGACCAGTACTGGTGCGCGACCTATTGAACGGCGTTAGCCTGATCGGAACACCGAATCAAGATGGCGGATATCAGGTTCCTGGGTCGTTGCCTTACAACCTGACGGCATACCAAAGCCAGCTTCTGAAAGTAACGCCGATGGTTCCCGTGACCCAATATCTCGTGGACGGTCCGAATTCGAAGCTGCTTGGTTCAGCGCTATATGCACACGCTAATAGTTGCAGCGACGGAACCAAGGCCGGCTACATCGGTAATGGAGGATCGGTTGTGTTTGGGAATGTTTATGCGGCAAAAGCCGGTACCTACAACCTCTCAATTCTCTATTTCACAGATCCAGCCCGTCCCGGCACAATTAGTGTGAACAATGGGGCGCCGGTAACAGTGACATTTCCAAGCACCGGTTCTTTTTCCACGCTTGGAGTGATCACCCAGCCCGTGCTACTTAACGCGGGTTACAACACGATCACGATTTCCGGGTCTGGCAGTTCCTACGCGCCCGACATCGACTCGATCACGGTCCCGACAACTACTACTCAGTACCTCGCGGACGCGGCGCAATTTAACGGCAAGGATATTTCTATCGTTGCGTCGCCCGAGGGCACTGACGGAAAAAAGCTCACGGTTAGCCCGGGAGGCAATTACACGGTTACGTTTGACGTGTCCGCTGTAAGCAGTGGACCTCACTCGGTATTGATACTGTATCTTTCCGGCGCGCCTGCATCGGCAACTGTGAAAGCCAGTTCGTCAAAGGCCGTGGCCGTGAATTTTCCTTCCACTAGCGGAGACC
>JAFAHI010000187.1 GCA_019237325.1 Verrucomicrobiota bacterium
ATTGGGGCGATCCGTGGGCCAGTTATCGGATCCTAAAACCGAGGACTGGTTACGCGCATGTCCGGAGAATGATAGACGAGATCCACCGATTCTATCGAGAAGACAGAATGCAAGAACCGGCTCCAACAAAAGTAGAAACCGTTCCAGTAAAAGCCGAACCAGCGGTTCCGTTGAAACCGTTTTTGCAGGCGAACAATACGTAAGGGCGTTGCATTCCCGACGACTGGAGGGGAGCGCTTTGGCGCTTGCCTGACGACCTCGCGTATTCTTTCCAGAGCGAGGAAGGCCAAATATGGTGTTGAACAGGCGGCTCCCGGGAGTTACCGCACGCGAATTTTTGTCCATCGTTGGTGCGGAGATTATTCATCGAATTAGCTGGCCAACACAGCTAACACGCGTCGAGACGTTCCCTGGAGCCGCCTGTTAAAAAAATTGCGGCCAGGCAACGCGCTGAGAGAAATACCGCGAGGTCGTTCGAGTACGATCCAAAGCGGCTCCCCGCTATGGTCGGAAACGTTCGCGCCGCCCCCTAGAACCACAGGAAATGGCGCTTCTGTTGGGGCGATCCGCCAGGGGCAGCAGGCTGTCTCTTGAAGATATCGAAGATGCTGTGGCGCTGCGGTTGCTGCTGCTGCTGCCGCTGTTGGGCTCCCCTCTGAGCGACCGCGCGTTCACTATCCGGTTCCGGGCGGATATCCGGTTCTGCTTTTGATCGAGACGATCTCCGGACTTGATCGTCACTATTATCGTCGGGCTGATGCGTATTCGCTTCGTTAGCATCCGAAGCCGCTTGCAGTTCCTCCTCCTTCGCCGGATTGACGGCATCGAACATCTTGAAATTGCCAATCGCTGGCGACAGCGATTTCAGACCTGGGTTATACCCATGGTCGAGAGCAAAGATTTTCTCCAGGATCGCCGAAGCCATAGGAGCAGCAACGCCGCCACCGGATTTGCCGCCTTCAATCATCACCGCCAAGGCGTATTTCGGATGGTCATAAGGAGCAAAAGCCAGGAACCACACGTGGTCATCCTTTATACCGGAGCGCCAAAATTGAGCCGTACCGGTTTTCCCGGCCACCTGGATGCCGGCAACCGCACCTGCTTTTCCTGTCCCGTCCTCTGCATTAACCACCTCGTACATTCCTCTGCGAACCATTTCGATCTGGTCTTTCGACAAGTTCATGTCGCGGGTCAATTCGCTGCGGATCCTGGGAGGTCGTGGGGTGATTTTACCATCGGGCCCTTTAATTTGATAAATCAGCGTCGGCTGGTAGCAGGTCCCTCCATTTGCAACGGTCGCTGCGACCACCGCCATCTGCAGCGGACTGGCTAGAACATAACCTTGGCCTATCGATGTATTGGCGGTCTGGCCCTGGCTCCATTTCTCAGTCTTCGTAGTCTGCAGCCAATCCGGCGAAGGCAACAGACCTGGGTCTTCATCGGTAAGCTCGACCCCAGTCGTCTCACCAAGCCCTAAGGCACGACCAACGCGGTCAATCGCATCGATCCCGGCAGCATTTCCGTACTGATAGAAATAAGCGTCGCAAGAGTGTTTGATGGCCTCGACCAATGTTTGTTCACCGTGAACCCCCCAACAATGCATGTAGGTGTTCCCGTAAGAAACACCGCCGCTGCAATGGAATTTGGCTTTGGCCAGGCCCTTAGTAAGGCCGGCCAGAGAGGTGATGATCTTGTAGGTCGAGCCGGGCGCATAAGTACTCGTTGCCCGATTTAGGAGTGGATCGGCTTCTCCATTCTTTATCGTCGCCCAATCCCGCGCCGAGATCGAAGGCACGAATTTGTTCGGATCAAAAGAAGGCACCGAGGCCATCGCCAGAATCTGCCCATTGTTTGGATCAATCACGACACAAGCCGCTCGGCCGACCAGTCGCAGCGTCGTCTCCACGATGTATTGGATGCGGGCATCGATAGTCAGATAAACATCGGAGCCCGGCGTTGGTTCGACCCGGCTCGTTTCGTGCCCAATCTGGTTCTTTGCGCTTTTCTCCAGAATGCGTTTACCGGGCTTCCCGCGAAGAACATCGTCTATCGCGTATTCGAGATTATTCCTGCCTTGCTCGTCGGGTTGATAATAGTTGAAATCCCGGAGGT